>JABFSR010000249.1 GCA_013140495.1 Verrucomicrobiota bacterium | reverse complement strand
GTTCGTTCCGGAAATGCGCTGGGCCGTCAGTTGGGAAGCCGTGGTGGTCGGGGTGGGCATCTTCGTGGTCTGGGTTGGTCTCGATCCGCATTACCCTAAAATCAGCCTGCTGTTCAAGGACACTCCCGAAAGCATCTGGAATCCCTTCGCCAGATTTGGCGAAACCAGCGCGTTGGCGTGGGTATTGATCGTAGTGCGCATTTTTGGAATGACCATCATAGTTCCGCCGCTGGAGGAGGTTTTTTACCGCTCGCTGTTTTACCGATACATCGTGCGCTATGATTTTCAGAAGGTGGCGCTCGGGCATTTCGATGCGGTGGCACTGGTCATCGTGTCGTCGGTTTTCGGCTTGATGCACTTCCAATGGCTCGCAGGCATTATCTGCGGTCTCGCTTACCAATGGCTGGTCATCCGCAAGGGCCGCCTCGGTGACGCCATGACGGCGCACGCGATCACCAATTTCCTGTTGGGTGTCTATGTGGTGTGGAAGGGCGGAACAGATGCGAGTGCCTGGAAGTTTTTCTGAACGCGTGATTTCAACTGCGGAGTGTGCCCGTCCCCGGGCACAGCGATGGTCACCAACCCATCCTCATTGTTTTTGGAAACTTCCCGCACTTTCACCTTGCTGCGCCCGAGGACGGGCGCACTCCTCAAACAACCGCTTTGGATTTCGATGAGTTTAGGATAAAACCCCCGCAGTCGAATGGTTTCTACCCAAACAAATCGAGTTCCGCCCTGCGTCCTGCACGAAGATGAGCATTTGCTTGTCATCAACAAACCTGCCGGCTGGAATACACACGCACCATCGCTGTACGCGGGTGAAGGCATTTACGACTGGCTCAAGCACCGCGAGTCGCGCTGGGCCAGTCTTGCCATCATCCACCGCCTCGACAAAGAAACCAGCGGCGTGATGGTCTTCGGAAAGACTCCGCAAGCCAACCGCTCGCTGACGGAACAATTTGCTTCACGTGCCGTGCGGAAGAAATACCTGCTGCTGACTGACCACGAACCAAAGAAGCGGGAGTTTGTTGCAAGATCAAGCATTGCGCGGGCAGGAGAGTGTTACACCAGCGGTCCAAGTGGTGAGCCAGCCGAGACGTGTTTCAAACTTGCCGATTCCGGGTCGCAAATTTCTGGCTGCCGAATCGTCGAAGCTGAACCAATGACCGGTCGCACCCACCAAATCCGTGTTCATGCAACGGAAAATGGTTTCCCGATCTTCGGGGACACACTTTACGGTGGCACTTCATTTTCCCGAGTCTGTCTGCACGCGGCGGAATTGAGTTTCAAGCACCCTTTGTCAGGCGACTCTGTGACGTTCCGTGCGCCGCCAGATTTTCAAAATGACACTCGTGCCGCGCTTCGGTCGGCAGTCATCGAGCCGAAACTGACTGATGCGTTCCGCCAGATTCACGGCGCGAGCGATGGCTGGCCCGGCTTGTATGTCGAGAGACTCGGAGATTATCTCTTGTCGCAGAGCGGGCATCCGCTGACCGAAGCACAACATGCGACGTTCGGAACTGCTGCGCGCGGGGTCTATCACAAAAATCTGTCACGCCACGTGCGTTTGTCCAAGCCCGGCGATTCATCGCCGCAACTCGTGAAAGGCGAAGCCGCACCGGAACGATTCATCATTCACGAGAACGGTGTGAAGTTTGAGTTGAGTTTCAACGAAGGCTACTCCGTCGGGTTGTTCCTTGATCAACGCGATAACCGTCGTCGTCTTCTCACTGGCCATGTTGCCGCCGGCTTCGCTCTCACCGGCCTGGAGCCCGGAGCCCGGAACTCGGAACTACAGGTTTTGAACACTTTCGCCTATACCTGCGGTTTCTCGGTCTGCGCAGGAATGGCTGGCGCCCGAGCGACGAGCCTTGATCTCTCCAGGAAGTATCTGGAGTGGGGCAAACGCAACTTCGCTCTGAACGGTCTCGATCCAGCTTCACACGATTTTATTTACGGCGACACGTTCGACTGGCTGAAGCGGTTCACGAAAAAGGGCCGGATGTTCGATGTCGTGCTGCTGGATCCGCCAACGTTCTCTCAGTCGAAAGAAAGCGGCACGTTCCGGGCAGAGAAAGACTACGGAAAACTGGTCCGCGCGGCGTTGCCTGTATTGAAGTCCGGTGGCGTCTTGTTCGCCTCCACAAACGCAGCGGACTTGTTGCCGGAGAAATTTCTGGCTTTTGTGGAGGAGGAAATTCACTCGGCAGGAAGGAAAGTTGTGCAACGGCATTACGTGCCGCAGCCGCCGGATTTTCCGATCAGCCGGGATGAACCCGCGTATTTGAAGACGATGTGGCTGCGGATTGCTTAAACGCTATTTCTTCTTGTCACCCATTGAGCGCGTGATGAGGCTCACGTGTTCCTTCGATCGGTTGCGATGAGTCAATGCGAAGATCAAACCCATCACCCCCAATAACACGCAGGCGACAGCAACCCATACGACGGTCGGGTTGATTCCAGCTTTCTTCTTCGCCGATTCGTTTGGGTTTGATGCAGGCAAATCGCCCTGCGAAGACTGCGAGATTTTCTTAGCGACCAAGTTCGTCTCCGTCGTTGCCGGGGCTGAGTTTGTAGCGGTGTGAGCATCTGTCACATTCACTTGGGACGCCAGGTTTGTGTCAGGTGTTTCGGGCGGCGCGGTTGCAGTGGCGGCATGGGAGTTCGTTGCCGTCGGAATGACTGGGGCGGTTTCCACTCGCGGTGGCGGATTGCTGATGATGAGTGACGGGACGACGACTTGTTCCTCGGGCGGAGGTTTGGGTGGAGTGATGACAACTGGTTCGGGGGTGAATTTTGGAAACTCCACGGGCCATGGCGGCACGTTGACCGTGTGGCCGATAAATTTTCCTTTTTCAGATCGAAGCACTACAACAAACGGCATCTTCGCCTTGCGCTGGTCAGCCTCGTTCAGCTTGAAAGAGGCGTTGATTTCGTTGTCGAACGGCGTGCCGCTGATCGTTTCCGCCCCGTCCGTCAAGATCAGCACGGTGAGGCGTTCGGAGATTTTCGTCAGGGCCGACAAGCTCTCCATGACGTTGGTGAACCTGGTGCGCTTCTCGAACTTCTGTTGCTTGATGAATTCCACGAGTGCGGCGGCTGTGTCTTGCCGCGCTTGGATGGACCATTTCCTCAACGGAAATTGCCCCGTGTGGAGCGTTTCGTTGTACGTCCAGACCCCGAGCGTATCGCCGTTCTTCATTTCGCCCTTCAATCCGGACGCCATCAGATTGCCGGCCACATTCTGCATGTTTTCTGACCGGCGCGACATTGCGGACGAGGTGTTAAGAACGATGAGAAAACGGTTCTCCTGTTTTGGTTTTGGCTTGGCAGACGATTGGCCGGGCAGGGGAGCGGCGGATGAGATCAGGAACAGCGTAAGTGCAATTATGTGCAGTGGGCGGATGGGTTTCATCGTGAACGGTTGTAACGGTTGCGCTCGGCGCGGTTGAAATGTTTTACATCGTCGGCCAGTACGGAAAGTGAGATTTCCACATCGCGAACAAACGTCTCGCAACTCCACGCCTGTCCACCAAGCGCGATGACCGTGTCGCGCTCGGCGTTGTCGTTGGTGATCGCGAGCACCTCACCATAGGGTTGAAAACGGTGTGCGGCGCGTTCGATCATGTCGTCGGCGGTCTGGCCGGACTTGGAGAACAGGACTTCAACGCTGGCTGTGGACTCATTCTTCGGCACGCCCTTGGGTGCGCCTCCGCCATCGAAGAACACGGAGATGGGCGTGCCTGTCGCATCCTGATAACGCGTGAGCCAGTGGATCAATTCATCCCGGGCGGCTGCGGAATGGCGTGCCTTGCCGCGTGCCAGTTCGGGCCACGCGTGCAACAGGCTGTATCCGTCAACAAGGATTCGCACCAACGCCATGCGCGGATGGTATTGAGTTGCGCCGAAATGGGAATTGATTTCAGCAACAGATGCGAGCGCGCGATTGACTTTGGACGTGAGACTCTGGATTTTGAACCTGGAACAGATGCCAAACTACGAATACGAACTCTGCGAAGGTGACTGCAAGGTCTGCGGTGGAAAATTTGTTTTGAACCGTCCTCTGTCGGCCAAGCCGCTGACGAACTGCCCGGCGTGCAAGAAACCTGTGCGCAAAATCATTTCCGCGTTCAGTACGCCCACAAAGCTCAAGCCGCTCTCCATAACTGATGCGAAGAAGGCCGGGTTCACCGTGCTCAAGCGCCTCGGCAAAGGGGAATACGAGCGGCAGTGAATGCCTCCAAGTTTAGAAAATCACCGCCAGCCAGCCCCGGAAAAAATTCAAAAACTCAAAGATTAAATCAGCGTTTCCCTAGGTGTCAGGCCACATGCATAGCTATTCCAAGAGAAAAATCCAATGTGCCGTTGTCCTGTCATTGGGATTATTGGGGCTCTTGGCACACTTCAGTTCGGACAGATCTCAAATTCGTTACCATCTTGCAGCACTGCAGCGAGCCGGCCACCTGAGCGATGTGCTGGCAGGGTTTGCTCCTCAAACTCGGTCAGATCGCGTGCGGCGGGTATTCGCTTTGCTGAACAGAAACGATACCTCTTCGGGTTATGGCGAATCATGTGAGAAGCACCGAGAGGCGCTGATTCGATTGGGCTATCTGACACGACAGGAATTTGTATTCCCAACTCAAGCGCTCGCAGTCGCTGAACTCCGGACTAATGCGCTACACTTGATGAATGATTACACCGCGACGTATTCGCTTTCCGAGTCGCATGCACTAGTGCAGGTCGTTGCACGACCGGCGGAGATGAGCGCTTGGGAAGAATTGTTTGGAGAGTTGAGAAGGAGGTACAGCCCGTGACACCTAATCACAAAAGGATTGGAAAGGCTTGAGTTGCGGAGGGATCGTCGCTTGCTTGGTTTGAAGATGTGATCGCGCCGAGCATCCTTTCCATCAATTGTTGAACGGCCCGTCGAGGGAAGAAGGCGGTGCAAAATCATCTCCGGATTCAGCACGGCCACAAAACTCAAGCCGCTCTCCATTACCGATGCGAAGAAGGCCGGGTTCACCGTGCTCAAGCGCCTCGGTAAGGGCGAATACGAGCGGCAGTGAATGCCCCCCGAGAACCGCTGCGCGTGGATGATGTTTCTTTTGCGGCTCGACAGCTTTCGGGGACAAGAGTATGAAAGCCCTCATGGTGATTGCTCTTGGGTCATGCAAGGCTGTCTGGGACGTGAGTCCCACAGCTTGTGGCTCGGCATTTCGTTCCACGGTTCGCAACTCAGGCTCTTACCGGAAAACATACATCGCTTTCGCGCATAGCGAAAACATAGTGACTAACGGCGGGACAGCATGAAGAAGTGCTCATACTGCGGTCGTGATAACGCCGACGAGGCGTTGAATTGTCGTGAGTGCGGCACGGAGTTCGAGCGACCCAGTGAAGCCGCAGTTTCTGAAGAAACAGAGAAAGCGGAGTTTTTGCTTTTGGGACAGCTATCGGAAGCATCGGATGTTGTAAAAAACATCGCTTCACTCGAAGTTGATGCAGTTGTGGAGTTGTTGAAACGACTCAAAAAAGAGGGCATTCCCGCAGGAACTCAAGCTATCGGGCAGGAAGGCGGATTAGATTACAGGGATATTTTTGTCGAGGCCTGTAACTATGAACGCGCTTGCGAGGTGGCAGAGGCTTGGAAAGACGAGCGAGTTAGAGAGGCAGACATCCGATCCAAAAACAATTGTCCAAAGTGCGGCTCCCGACAGTTGGAATATGTTACGACCGAAATTTTTGGAAGTGTTTGGAAGTGTAAAAACTGTGGAAACGATTTTGCTAACTAGGTTCATGAGACGGTGGCGAGTGTGTCACTTAGACGGAGGTCGGGACGTGGCGCGGTTTTTTCTGAAATGACGCTTTACATGCCGGATGAGGCTTCGCTAATCTGCGGCAACGAAAACAAACACTATGCTAAAAACCTTTTCATTTCTTGGCGCGGTTCTCGTGGTCGGCGTAATGGCTTCCGGTTGCGCGGGGCCGGAGAAGAAGCTTGGTCGCGGCCTGAACAATACGTTCGAAATCGTTCGTGGCGGCGAGTTCCGTCGCAGCATGGAACAGACGGCGTTGTTTGATTCGCCGAATGTCGGTTATACCACCGGCGCCGTGAAGGGATTTCATCGCACTCTCGCCCGCACCGGCCTTGGACTTTACGAAGTCATCACAGCTCCATTTCCGCCCTACGACGCGAAACCCTCCGGTTATCTTGCAGCCAAGCCCGTCTATCCGGCCAGCTACCAGCCACGCCTGATCGAGAGCACGACGTTTGCTACGGATGAATCAATCGGTTTCAGCGGCGGCGATATCGTGCCCTACATTCCGGGCAGCCGTTTCCGCATCTTTGACAACTAATCGCTTTCCGAAAAAAACATCCTGCGCCAACATTCCGGTGTTGGCGCTTTTTTGTGTCCATGACCTTTGTGAAATCATCGCCGTGCAAAGTCAATCTGCTGCTGAACATACTCGGCAGACGGGCGGACGGCTTTCACGAACTCGAAACGCTCTTTCATCCTGTCAATCTGTGTGACGAGCTCAGGTTCACGCGCAGCGCTACTGGAATCCACCTCTCGTGCAGTGATTCTGCGTTGCCGACGGACTCCACCAATCTCGTTCATCGTGCGGCGGCCGCCTTTCTTGCCACCGCAGGCATTCACGATGGCGTGCAAATTCATCTTGAAAAGAAGATTCCGATGGCGGCCGGGTTGGGTGGCGGCAGTGGCAACGCGGCTACGACGTTGCTGGGGCTGAACGAACTGTTTGATCGTCCCTTGTCAGTCGAGAAGCTTGATTCACTGGCAGCGTCACTTGGCTCGGATGTGAATTTCTTTTTGCAGAACAAACCCGCGCTGGCGACAGGTCGCGGTGAAAAGGTGCAATCTCTGGACAAGTTCACGGCCTTGCGAGGCACGGCGTTCCTGCTCATTCATCCCGGCTTCGGTATTTCGACAGCCTGGGCCTATCAGAACCTTGCGCGTTTTCCAACAGCACTAAACGGCACGCCAGGACGCGCAGCGAAACTGGCTTCGTTGCTTGCTGGTGATGATCTGGCTGCGGCCTCGCGTGAGTTTTACAACTCACTCGAAGCGCCCGCGCTGGACAAGTATCCCGTGCTGGCGTTGTATCAGGAATTCCTCCGTGAACACGGCGCGGCGGTGGCCCTGATGTCCGGCAGCGGCTCGACCACGTTTGCCATCACGCGCGGAGTTGCAGTGGCGGAAACATTGCGGGAAAAGTTCCTGGTAAAGTTTGGCCGGGCAAGCTGGACGGCGGTGGTGCCGGTGTAAATGGTTTGACCGTGACCTGCATCCTCCTAAGTCCCCTTGGAGAAACTCGGTGAGTCTTTGCGTTTTATCCCGTTCCGATCCCAGAGTTCAGAATCAACCTCACCCGCTTGCAGGTTAAACGGCAGAATTTATTCGCATCTGGTTTTGAAATGTAGCAATGTCACGCGCAAATCACGAATGAACACCGTACCCGGCCTGACCGTCTTGACTGTTGCGATTGGGACGACGTTGATGTCGGCTCTCGGGGCAGTCGTGACTCCGGATGTGGAGTTCTTTGAAACAAAAATACGTCCGGTGCTGGTGGAGAGTTGCTACGATTGTCACAGCTCGACGAGCAAGAAACTCAAGGGCGCGTTACGTGTGGACAATCGTGCCACCTTGCTGAAAGGCGGGGACACCGCGCCCGCTGTTGTTCCTGGCAAGCCGGAGGAAAGCCTCCTTCTTACCGCAATTTCGCACCGCAACGAAGATTTGTTGATGCCTCCCAAGAAACCGAAGCTACCAGATGCTGTCATTGCCAACTTCGAGCGTTGGATACGCGATGGAGCCGTCTGGCCGGAAGGTGACAAGCCTACCGAGGCAGCA
>JABFSR010000002.1 GCA_013140495.1 Verrucomicrobiota bacterium | reverse complement strand
GGATTACAAGGTCGCCGTTGCGGAACGCGACATCGCAGCCGAGCAATTGCGCCGTCGCATCATCACCGCGCCGTTCACCGGCCAGATCACCGACATCCTGGTTGAATCTGGAGAAGCGTGTCAGCCATACCAGCCGATCGTGCGTGTTGTGGACACGAGTCGTTGTTACTTCGTAAGTAATCTGGATGCAAAATTCGCTTCACGTCTCCACCAGGACGCCTCGGTGAAGCTCGATGTGGAAACGGGCGCAACGACTGTGACTGTGACCGCGAAAATTATCTTCATCTCCCCCGTGGTTGACCCCGCGAGCGGCCTCGTCAAGATTCGCGCTCTGTTTGAAAATACGGGCGGCAAGATCAGACCCGGACTTGCGGCAAAACTCGTTCTCGAATAGTTCACCATGCAAACCAATCCCGGCAGTATTTCGGAAGACATGGTGCAGGCGCTGGCCGAGCTGGCCGAGCTGCGGCAGTTCGTCGGCCCGGCGAAGGAATTCTGGCCGCGCCTGAATGCCTGCGCCGCAAAATTGTCCGGCGCCGATCATCTTATTCTTGTGGTGCGCGCTGCCGCCGCCGCGCCGTGGAAGAAATTTGCCGAATGGTCGGCGAACCGTGGACAATCGCGCTTCCTCGTGGCGTTTACGATGCAACTGGAGGACGTCGCCAATCGCGCCAGTCGCGAGCAGAGCGTGTTGCAGAAGCTGGAGGAGGATTCTGCAGGCAACCATTTCATACTCGGGCTTCGACTGAAGTTGCATCAGGCGGCGGAGGAGGTTGTGCTGACCGTTTTTCTTTCCGGCGTGAATCAGACTGCCGCGCACGAAGTCCTGCTGCGATTGAATTTGGTCGCTGACACACCGGAACTTTACCAAAAGAACCTCTCAATGAAGCAGGCTCATGCCGACGTTGAGAAATTTGCCACCGTGCTTGATCTCACGGTGCCGGTGAACAACGAGACAAGGTTCTTTGCCTCTGCGCTCGCGTTTTGCAATGGCATTGCCACGCGATTCCTCTGCGACCGCGCCAGTCTCGGCTGGATCAAGGGTGGCTATATCCATCTGACGGCCATGAGCCGCACGGAGAAGTTCGATCGGCAGATGGCAGCCGCCCAAGCGTTGGAGAAGGCGATGGAGGAATGTTTTGATCAGGACGATGAAATTGTCTGCCCTACGCCGGACAAGGCGGGTGTCGTCGGGAGGGATCACGAGAGCTACGCGAAAGATCAGAAGGTTGGTCACGTGTGTTCGCTGCCGTTGCGGGTGGACGGTAAACCGGTCGCCGTGCTGACATGCGAACGGCAGGCGATGCCTTTTGCCGCTCTTGAACTTCAGCAGATGCGTCTGGCTTGCGATCAGGTGTCACGCAGGCTCTCGGATTTGAAGCGATGGGATCGTTGGTTTGGGGCGCGGTGGGCGGATATTGTGCGCGAGCGGGCGGCCAAGATCGTCGGCCCGGAGCACACATGGGCGAAACTTGCCGGCATTGGTGTTGCGCTGTTGCTGGTGGTGTTGTTCCTGTTGCCTGTCAGTTATCGCGTCGAGGGCAATTTTATTTTGCGCAGTGACGAGGTTTCATTTCTTACTGCACCGTTCGACGGATACATCGAGCAGGTTTTCGTGCGCACCGGCGATCCAGTGGAGCAGGGTGGGTCTTTGCTGGCCCTGCGGACGAGTGAATTGAAGCTCGAAGAAGCCTCTGCCCTCGCTGACTTGTCCCGCTTTGAACGCGAAGCGGAGAAGGCTCGCGCCGGTCGGGCGCTGGCGGATATGCGGATTGCCGAAGCGTCTGCCGAACAGTCCAAGGCACGGTTGGATTTGATCCGCTATCACATTTCCAACGCCAACATCCGGAGTCCATTTGCGGGCGTGGTGGTGGAGGGCGACCTGCGCGAACGCATCGCCGCTCCCGTCAAGCAGGGTGATGCGCTCTTCAAAGTGGCACGCACCGAAGCGCTCTACGCCGAGGCGGAGATCAACGAACGCGATGTTCACGAGATTCTGAGCCGCTCCACCGGCGAGATCGCGTTCGTCAGTCAACCCAAGTTGAAATACAAGGTGCGCATTACGCGGGTGGAACCTGCCGCGCTGCCGAAGAAGGACGCAAATGTTTTCCTGGTCCGTTTGACTTTTGAGGGCGGCCCGCAAACCTGGTGGCGACCCGGCATGAGCGGCCTGTGCAAGCTCGACGTCGAGAAGCGCACGCTGTTCTGGATCATCACGCATCGCACGGTGGATTTCTTGCGGATGAAGCTTTGGTGGTAGCTAAAGTCAGTAGTCTGTAGTTCGTAGTCAGTGGCATTGGCGGATGGCAGCAAACTTTTATTTGACGGTTATGAGCAAAACCAACTTTGAAAACTTGCGCGTCTATAAGCTGGCAGAAGACCTGGCAGATACAATTTGGGATGTCGTGACGGGCTGGGAGTCATTTGCGAAGGATACCGTCGGGAAACAAATCGTCCGTGCGGCGGATAGCATAGGGGCGAACATTGCCGAAGGTACGGGGCGCGGCAGTTTTCAAGATAACAAGTGGTTCGTGCGGATTGCGCGTGGTTCGCTGAATGAAACCCAGCATTTCCTCCGGCGTGCCTTTCGACGAAAACTTTTAGGTGAAACGGACATCAAGAAGCTCAAACCGCTCGTGGATAACTTGGCTCCACAACTAAACTCCTACCTCAAGTCCATCGGGCGTGGTATGACTGCCGAAACCGAATAGCTACTGACCACAGACTACGAACTACTGACCAACCCAAATGGCCGACGCCCAATCCACTTTCAGCGAGAGTTGGTACCGCATTGCCGGACAACGTATCAGCCTGCGTCCGAGTGTCCGGGTGCGACGCCAGAATTTTCGTGGCGACCGCTGGATCGTGCTGGAAGACCCGTTCAATAATGCGTTCTTCCGGCTGCGCCCGGCCGCGTATGAGCTTGTTGCACGCTTGCGACCCGATCGCACGGTGCATGAGGCATGGAAGGAATGTCTGGATCGTTTCCCCGATGAAGCTCCAGGCCAAGAGGCGGTGATTCAGTTGCTGGCGCAACTCTACTTTGCGAATCTGCTCCAATACAATCTGGCCGGCGATACGGCCCAGTTGTTTGAGCGGTTCAAAAAGCGCCGCCAGCGTGAACTCAGTTCGCGTTTTCTGAACATCATGTTCATGCGGTTTCCATTGCTCGACCCTGACCGCTTTCTCGTGCGCACGCTGCCGGTTGTTGGAAAGCTCATCGGTCGCTTCGGCGCGTTGTTGTGGCTGGTGGTCGTGGGCGCGGCCATCAAGGTGGCGATAGACCATTGGCCGACTTTGCGTTCGCAATCTGAAAATGTGCTCTCGCCCGGCAACTTGCCGCTGCTCTACGCGTCGCTCGTGATCATCAAGACGCTGCACGAGTTCGGTCACGCGTACTTCTGCCGCAAGTTTGGCGGCGAAGTTCATGCGATGGGTGTGATGCTGATGATCTTCACGCCCGTGCCGTACATGGACGCCACTTCGGCATGGAGTTTTCGCAGTCGCGCGCAACGGATGCTGGTGGGTGCTGCCGGAATGATCGTGGAACTGTTTTTCGCAGCCATTGCGACCTTCATCTGGGCAAGGACGGGAGAAGGCGTCGTTCACAGCCTCGCTTACAACGCCATGATCGTGGCGTCCGTTTCGACGCTCGTCTTCAATCTCAACCCGCTCCTGCGTTTCGATGGTTACTACATGCTCTCTGACCTGCTGGAGATTCCAAACCTGAGCCAGCGCGCGAATCAGCAACTAGGTTTTCTTGCTGAACGCGGATTGTTCGGTGTGCGAAGATTTGAATCGCCGGCACGGACGCGCGAAGAGACGGCGTGGCTGACGACGTTTGGCATCACCAGCGGCATTTATCGGGTCATCGTGTTTGCGGGCGTGCTGCTCGTGGTTGCGGACAAGTTTCTCATCATCGGCCTCATCATGGCGGCGGTGTGTTTGATCTCGTGGGTCACGGTGCCCGTCTGGAAACTCATCAAGTATCTCGCAACCAGTCCGCGATTGGACCGTGTGCGATTGCGTGCCGTGGCGGTGAGCGTGGGCTTGGTGCTTGTTTTGGTTTCGTTTCTGCAATTCGTGCCGTTTCCAAATCACTTTCGAGCGCCGGGCATCTTGCGCGCCGGCCAGCGTTGCGAAGTCATCAATCAAACCGCCGGTACTGTGGAGGTGTTGCTGGCAAAACAGGGTGAACACGTGCGAGCGGGCCAGCCGTTGATGCGGTTGAGCAATCGCGAACTGGAAGTGCAAATCGCCCACACGCTCGCCCGCAGCCAGGAACTCGAAGCCCGCGTGCTCAAGGCGACCAAGGACGACATTGCGAGTCTGAAGCCTTTGCAGTCGCAGGTGGAGGCGGCAGTCCAACAACTCGCAAAATTCCGTGCCGACGAGGCTGCGTTGACGATCCGGGCGCGGCAGGATGGCATCTGGGTTGCGCCCGGCATTGACACATTTGTTGGTCGTTGGGTGACGCGCGGGAATCAGTTGGGATTGTTGATTGATCCAACTGCGTTTGAATTCACGGCAACAGTGCAGCAGGAGGACGTGGATGCACTGTTCGCCCGGAAGATGCCGGGTGCTGAGGTTCGATTGACCGGTCAGGCTTCAACCATTGTCGGCGTCCATGATTGGCAGGTGATCCCGGCGGAGCAACGGATGTTGCCATCCTCGGCGCTGGGCTGGCTTGGCGGTGGCGATGTGGCGATCGCGCCTGACGATCCGCATGGACGGCGCGCCGCCGAACCGTTTTTTGAGGTTCGGGCAAAACTGGACTCCAAGACAGGCGTGGCGTTGCTGGATGGGCGCTCAGGTAAAATCCGGTTTGATCTTGAGCCCGAGCCGTTGCTGCCCCGCTGGACGCGCCGGTTGTGGCAATTGTTGCAAAAGCGATATCAGTTGTGAAAGCTCCAAGTTCCAAGCTCCAACATCCAGAGAAGCTTCAAACTTCAACCTCCAAACAGACGGATCGTTTGCGAGCAGGATTGAAACTTGGAGCTTTGTATTTCTCTGGAGCTTGGATGTTGATGTTTGGTGTTTCTTCCAGGTCATGCTGACTCCCACCCACGATTATCGCCGATTGGACTACCGCGTGCCACCGCGCGTGCTGGCCGGTCTTGACGCCATGGTGAATCGCGGCGTCGGTATTTATCAGCGGCGGGCGCAAAGGGTGGCGAAGTTGCGGGAAGACGCGGAGCGAATTGTGTGCGACGAGGCGCGGTGGCGAGAATTGCCGGACGCATCGCTGCATGAACGGCTGATGGAATTTCGCGGGACGTTTCGGCGGGGCGGCAAACTCGCGGACGAAATTGTCATGGGAGCACTCGGGGCGATTCGCGAAGCCTCACGACGCGAGCTTGGCTTGCATCCGTTTCCCGTTCAACTCATGGGAGCGCTGGCGTTGCATCGCGGATTTCTGGCCGAGATGGCGACTGGCGAAGGCAAAACACTCACAGCGGGACTTGCGGCGGTGCTGGCCGGTTGGACGAAACGTCCGTGCCATGTCGTGACCGTGAACGACTATCTGGTGGAACGTGACGCTGCATGGTTGCGGCCTCTCTACACGGTTTGCGGTGTGACAGTCGGCGGCGTGACCGCGGCCATGGACCCGGCGGCGCGGCTGAAAGGTTACGGCTGCGATGTGACCTACACGACGAGCAAGGAATTGCTCGCTGACTTCCTGCGCGACCGGCTTCGGCTGGGCGGAATCCAGAATCCCACACAGCGGTTGATCCGACGTCTGCTCGCCCCGGTGGCATCTGACGGTCTGGTGATGCGCGGTTTGCACACGGCGATTGTGGATGAGGCGGACAGTCTCCTGATTGATGAAGCCGTGACGCCGTTGATCATTTCCGCGCCGACAAAGAATGAGTTGCTCAAGGAGGCTGGAATACTCGCGGAACAAATTGCTGGCGCACTCGAATTGGAATCAGATTACAGGGCGAATTCGCGTTACAAGGAAATTGAACTGACGGACTCGGGTCGCGACAAGCTTGCCGGACGCGCCGGGCAATTGCCCGGTCTGTGGCGGGGAAACGACAGGCGGACGGAACTGATCCGGCAGGCGCTCGTCGCCCGGGAATTTTTCCAACGCGACAAACATTACATCATCGTGGATGGGAAGATCGTGATCGTGGACGAGTCCACCGGTCGCCCGATGCCGCAACGCACCTGGCGCGAGGGCGTGCATCAAGCCATCGAGGCGAAGGAAGGTTTGCCGCTATCCGATCCGAGCGAGACGATTGCTCGGTTGAGCTTCCAGAGATTCTTTCGTTGCTTCCACAAGCTCTCGGGCATGACCGGCACGGCACGCGAGGCGTCGGGAGAATTCTGGCAGGTCTATGGCCTGCCGGTGGTGCAGATTCCCGTGAACCGTCCGTGCGTCCGACAACATTGGCCCGACCGATTCTTTGCAACCGATGCCGCCAAGTGGAACGCCGTGGTGTTGGAGATAGAACGGCTTCATCGCACGGGGCGACCTTTGCTGGTGGGCACGCGCAGTGTTGCCTCAAGCGAAAAGCTTGCGTTGCTTTTGTCTGAACGAGGGTTGGATTTCAAATTGATCAATGCCACCCGCCTGGCTGAGGAGGCGGAGACGGTCGCGATGGCTGGTGAACAGGATCGCATCACCATCGCCACCAACATGGCTGGCCGCGGCACCGATATAAAACTTGGAGCAGGAGTCGCAGAGATGGGAGGGCTTCATGTCCTTGCCACCGAACGGCACGAATCGGGCAGGGTGGACCGGCAATTGTTCGGTCGCGCAGGGCGGCAGGGCGATCCTGGCAGCGCGCAGGCGTTCGTCAGCGCAGAGGACGAGTTGATCCGCCGCTTTTTGCCCGTGTCGTTGCAGGGAGTATTGAGGCGCAGTCTGGAAGCCCGATTTGTCGGGAGCACGCAGATTGCGGAGAAGGCATTCTCACTGGCACAGCGACGCGCCCAGCAGATGGCGTTCAAGCAACGCCGCGCCGTGCTCAAGGCGGACACATGGCTGGAGGAATCACTTTCATTTGCCGGTGGAGACACGGTCTGAATTCCGGGGGAGATGCGAGAGGGCAGCGGCGAAACCAAGACCGTTGGGGCGAGCGTCCGCGCGAGCCGGTTCGTCAGCAGTCTCGCCCCACCGAATCTGAAACGTGCCCCCTATCAAGCGGTCCAACCCTACCATGCGATGGGGAGCAGAAGATGGATGCTCCAGTCGTGAACCAGAATGCAATTTCCGGTTCAGAACAGCGACGGCGGTTGCTCCACCAACCGCTTGGCGGATTCAACGTGATAGGTCGTCTGGCAGTTCGGGCAAATCAGGTGGAACTCGTAGTAGTAATCGCGGCCCGGTTTCCATTTCCCCTTTCGCTTGATGACGGGGGTTGAACATTTCCCGCACGGCTCGCCTTCCTGCATGTCGGGGCGGACGCTGTCGGTTTCGGGTTTGTTTTCGTAGCCCTCGTCTGGCGGAAGATTGGGCTGACGCAGGGCGACCATCGCAAGTTGATCGCAACGCTCGTTTTCCAGAACGCCCGCGTGGCCTTTCACCCAGCGAAATTCCACCTGATGCGTCTGGCACAACGCATCCAGTCGCTGCCACAAATCCACATTCTCCGGGCGTTCGGTCTTCTTGCGCCACCAGCCTTTCCGCTTCCACGCCGCCACCCAGCCCGCCATCATGGCATCCACCACATACTTCGAATCACTGTGAATCGTGACTTTGCAGGGCTGCTTCAACATTTCGAGGCCCGCAATGGCGGCGAAGATTTCCATCCGGTTGTTGGTGGTCAAACGGAAGCCGCCGCTGGCTTCGGCGCGTTTCTTGGGATGCAACAACACCACGCCGTAACCGCCCGGGCCAGGATTCGGTTCGCATCCGCCGTCCGTGTAAATCTCCACGGAGGGCAATACGCCCGATTTGGGGTTCTCGTTCTCGTTCACAATCTGAACTGCTATGTCTTAGCAAGTCCCTGATCTTGGTTGTAATCCTCAAAAAAGCGCCGTTCTCCAACTTCCAACGCGCCCGTGTCTGTTAACCACGCCAACTGCGAATAGCAAATGCGCGGTGTATCACGGCGTTCGTCACCCAAAACCCATTTCTCACCAAGTAACGTCCAGACCAATCGGCATCCAATCTTATCGAGCCTTACGAGCAGATCATCGAAGTCTGCGAGCAGGGCCACAGGATGTCCGAGGCGAAATTGGGGATCGAAAAAGACGGTTTTCCCTTTAGCCGTCGCAAAACCGTCCGTGCCATTCCACCAAAGATCGCCACTCCTAAAAAACTTCTTTGTCGGAACCTGCATGTAGAGGCTTGAACGAAGCGTTGCGTCATATTCCCATTCGATTACCACTTGGTTTGACGCGTGGATAAGGATTAGGTTGGAACCTCGGACTTTCGGGTACGCCCCTAGATACCAATCCGGTTCGGTGTTGCACGCGGTCGCCCACGGATACTCGCCGGCAAACGCATGGAGCCACTTCCCGCCTTCCGGAAGCCAGGCGTTAAAATAGTTGCGCCCGGCCAACGCCTCGATTGTTTTGCTGAGTCGCGGCTTCGGCACCAAATAACCCCGCAGATGCATCCACGTGTCTCGATATGGAGTGTTGTATTCCATGTTCGGACGGCGCTCACTCCACTTGGGAAACGCTGTTAGAACAGTCCAGCGCTGTCCAGCATGGGTCGTCGGTTCAAGCAAACTCTCTAGCGACGGCAGGTCATCTCTCTTCGCAACCCACGTCGCAAAATCCAAGTTCTTCGTCGCGGGTAAATCCACCTTGCCGCGAAGCCACCAACAGTGTGAGTCTTTTCGCTCAGGTACGATCGTGCAGGATAACGTGGGATCTAATTTGCGCTCATCCTCAAGGATTAGCGGCGCGCGCCTCAGCTCTGGATCAAACGATGAACGCTTTTCGCGATCCACATTGTCGTGCAACCGCGATGCAAGACGATACAAACCAATCCACTGATACTTTTTGCCAATTCGCTCTGCCCAGACAGACTTACTGCGTCCGCCACCGCCAATGCTTACCATGTAGCCGTCATACCGGTCGAAACTTTCGCCTTCGAGTCCAAGTTCTTCAATCGCGTGTTTGGCAATCCAGCCACCGATTGACGGTTTATCCATTTGGTGCATCCAGTCGCTGAGACAATTAATTGAATAGTGGTTGAAGTCGTCGGCGAGGCAACTGCGCGTAGCGTAACAAATCGCTCCGTCACCTTTTCTCCATTCTTCTAACTGTTCTTGCGTCGGGAGCGTCAACGGCCAATCGGATGATTTTTGTCGGTTCGTAGTGATGAGCGAATCGAATCGCCCATCGAGACAGCCGAGATGTTGCGCCAACTCACCGATGCATCGGATATGATCTCGCACGATGGCATTCTGAAACGCGGCGGGCGATGACTCATACATGGTCAGAAGAGTTTCCGCCAGCAACTGCAGCACTTTTTTGTCGGGAGTGGCAATTAGCGCACCGTAAGCGCTAAGCAACACGCGCTCCACAATCTCGTCATCATCAACATTAAGGAGTCTCTCGACGTGGGGAAGGATGACTTCTGGAAGCGCTCGGAAGATCGCAATGGCTGCGCGTGTCGCGTGATCTTTCACACGACGATCTGCGGCTGCGGAAAACCAAAGCAGCATCAGTGACCAGCGCGCGGCTGTGTCAGCGTCAAGTTTTCTAAGTTCGATGTCGGCGCTCGCCTCGATCAGGCGCTTCACAATGCCTTTGTCCTCGTACTGTTTGTGCAGATACGCGCACCAAAAACTGTCTCGCTTTCCAATGGGCAGTGACGACAAGAGGTCACTTGTCCAATATGCATCAATCGCCGAAGCATAAGCGGAGACTGCAAGCAGGGAATCCATCGCCTGCCATGTGTCTTTGGAAAGCGATTGTCTCGCGAGTTTACCTGTCGAAGACGAAAAGGAATCGGGCGTGCGCCACGGAAGAGCCCGCATCGTCAGGGACAAAACAGTTTCTCGAACGGACAAATCCTTGATGAGGTTTGGAAGTTCAATCCCAGCCGCTTCTGGCAAAAGAATTGAGAGAGCCTGCACAACTCCCGCGTTTGCTTCTACAGATGAGGAAGTCGCCAACAGTTTTTGAATATTTGCGTTCGATGAAAACTCGGCAGCCATTCGGTCAGGAGATGTCTTCGGTAGAAGTTCGGCTGCGATCAAAAAGTCACCGAAACGCTCAAACGCTGGGCGGAGGACAGTCTCTCCTCCAAGACCACCGGAGACTGGTCCGTCTTCAATTAGGAGGTCAGCTTTTACGAGCCATTCGAGGACGGGTAGTATCGCGCCTTGGGGTCGTTTTTCATTTACGACCCGCTGGGCTTCAGACCAAGGCAGCGCTGCGTCGCCAGATTTGGCAATGGCACCTGCAATTGCCAAGAGACTTCCAGCGACAATGTTTGCGCCCGGCGATACGTCGTGCTCGGCAGCAAATTGCTTCTCCTTTTCCGCAAGAAAGGCATTGATGACAGGTGTCAGCCCGAACCACCCCGTAGGCAAGCGTTTGAGGCCTTTGAGCTGCAGAGTTTCACAAACCAGCTTTAGGTATAGCGGGTTTGACAATTCCGGTTGTAGGACTGGAACCAACGGCGGCTCCAAGTTGTAATGGTTGAAAAACGCGTCGCAGGCCTTTCTTTCAATTCCAGCAAACCCTCGATGCTCGACGACGTGATACGGTGATTGCGGCAATGACACCGATAGAAATGAAGTCCGACATGAAACGCACAATTTGAGAAATGGCCGTTTTTCAAATTCATGTGCTAAGGGCAGGAAACGTTGGAGCCAATAACCTCGCGGGCGCGTTTCGTTGACAGCATCAATGCAGAAGATCAATGCAGTGCCCGAGGCTTCGCCTGCTGCGTTGAGTGCATCAAGAATACAATCTTTCCCTACAGTCACGGGCAGCCCGAGAGCTTCGACAAGCCTCGTCCATTCGGCTGGCTGTCCGCTGAATTGATGACCGAATGTAACGCAAGTGTACGCTCCGCTTTCGAGCCGCTTGCGCGCCACGTCGCAAATGCCGTGAGTCTTCCCCGATCCACCCGAACCGGAAAGAACGAAAGCTTTCTGGAAGGCGAGTAAACCAGTTGGTGAATTGAGCCAATCCGCGAGTTGGGCGAATTTGGTCGCAGCCTCCCTTACGGCGTCAAGGTTTGCAGCCGGAAAACATACTTGATACTCCGCCATGTACGTTCGGAACCGTTTGGAGTCAGCGCTACCTTTACCGTGCTCCGCGTCTAATTGGGTCGCTAACGTTGATTCAAGCAGTCCCAAGGATGACTTGAGCTGTTCGAGCACGGTCAAAAGTTGTTTCAGTCCGCTCTCTGTCGGATTTTTTAGCAACTGCTCCGCGAGAGCCATTATGTCGTTGCACTGAGCGATCGCTGCTTCGCCGGCTTGCAATTCGCTGGCTGGCCATGCTGGGTTCATGGGATCGCTCTTCGGCCTGACCTGCCGACGCAAGCCTTTAGCCACCTGCCGACATCCCTCGACTTCGCGCGCCAGAGCCTCACTCCATTGGATGCCGTTTCCAAACGACGAAAACCAAGACCATAGGTCAGTCTCGACATTCAACTCGGAAGTGTAGCGAGGGCCCGCTGCTTTTTCTGCTGAAACAAGATGATTCCTGAACCAGTCGGGTGAGAGAATCGTTTCGTTAAAGAAATATTGTCGGATTCCCCCTGAAGAATCGTGCTTGAAAAGAAGCGATTGAAATTCGCTCGCTGGCCATCGTTCGATTTCAAGTTTTCGCCCCGCCGCTTTAGCTTTGGCTCCTGCTTTCTTTACCCAAGCATCAAGTTTTTCCGTATGGCTTTTCGCGGGTTGTCCCTTTTTCGTCTTCCGGGCTGTTTTCCCTGTTGGATCGAACGGAAAGCAAACAATGTATTTGGTCAGGTTCTTGTGGACAGAAAGTGCCGTCTCCAGCGAATCATTTGCTTGTGCTATCAAATCCTCGACGTTGAACACAAACTTCGCTTGCCAGCCTGTTAACGTTCCGTCCGCCAAGTGGACAACGCACTCGACTCCGCCATCGCCACCCGCTCCGTGAAAGCGATCGAACACCAAACCCGCCGCACAAGTTCGTCGCGCCAACTGACAACACAGTTCTTCAAAGGCATTTGCCTGACTGCCGCATCGTGCTGCGATTGAATGGAAATTAATGTTCGGCATTGTTCACCTTTAGAGCACGGTCGGCGGCCAAAGTTTTTCCACACGCAATCGTTTGGCAATCACTTCTGACGAGACTCCGAACTTTGACGCGATGCGCGTGGCAATGTAATCGGCCGCGGCTTCGTCGGCAGCCAGCCAGTCGGAATAGCCGGCGGCTTGCGCGGATTGGATGGCGGCTTGAAAGGCTTCGCGCAATGGTTCGGGCGGCACGAGCAGGCGTCCGGCGAATTCGTAGGCCTGCCATTCCACCCAGCCGTATTCGACTTCGGGTATGGCGGAGATGTAATCGAACCATTCTTTGGCGGTGGCGTGTTTCAGGCCGCCGTAGATGTCGCGGTGCAAAATGAGATGGCCGATTTCGTGGGCGACGGAGAAGCGCAGGCGGTATTCGAGGCGCGGACTCATGAAGGCGTGCCGGTCCACGAGAATGGAACGCAGGTCACCCATGAGCAGGGCTTCGATGTCGAGTTGCTCGCGCAGGCCGTTGGCGGGAATGAGGTCGAGGCCAAGATCGAATTCGGCCAGATCGAGGACTTGCACGGGCAGTGAACGTCCCGCCGGGTGCGCTGCGCGCAACCGGTCGGCTTCCTGCCAGATACGTTCTTTGGGATTGTATGGCGCTTTGAATTTGCGCGGGTCGGTCACGGTTTGCGCGTCCCTTGGATGATGCCCAGAAGTTTTTCCATTTCTTCGCGTGACGGTTTCTGCCCGGACAGGGTGCGAAAGAAAACGGGCAGATGCGCCGCGAGTTCCTTGTCTTCAAGGATGTGGTCGGGAATGCGGCCCGCAGCCACCGCAGCGTACTCGAAGAATTTGAGCCAGTCGTCGGTGCCGGGTTTGAGGCCGAGTTGCTTGGCCCAGGTGCGAAGGGTTGCTTCGTCCTTGGGTGGCGGTGACACTTCGCGCTCAATCTTGCTCCAGTTGCTGGGGTCGTGGCCGTGTTCCAGACAGAACTCGCGCAAGCCGAGGCGTTGTTGCGCACGGATTTGTTTTATGAATTCGCCAAACATAGTTTTGCTTCCTGTGGTAATATAATTACCACGCGTGCTTGAATCGTCCAACAGAATCTTCTCGATTCACTTTTATCCAAAGCGTCTGCGGAGGACGGAGGTCCAAGCTTCCATGACACGTTGTCCGTCAGCAATTCCTCGAAGCGTTCGATCCATTTGCCGACGGTTCTTGGGTCGGGTTCGCCCGCAAGCTAAAGCCGTGGCTCACCCGGCGTTGATATGCAGCGCGGCGGACATTCGATGACGCTTGGGTCACAGGCCCGTTTGATACCAGCATGTAGCATTGCCTATGTGACCGGAACATCCCTTCACGAGCGCCATCCGGCGCGATTCATCCTTCTGTAGCATCGTTCGCGATGCGGGTGGTGAATGATGATAAGATAGCCGAGGGAGGATGGAAGACGGCAGACGGATTGCTCACATAAAGTCCAGTCGAGATATCGAGAATCTTGACCAGATCAGTTGGAAGTGAAAATCTCCGGAACGTGCTCCGTAGATATTCTTTCAGGTTGAGTCAGATCAATGTTGACACTTTTGGGGGCTAGAGAGTTTACTCGCGGCGTCCACGAGTTACGGACAGGACTTGGTGATTGCTGACGGGGTGTTAACCAGGGTGAACGATAGCCGAACCAACCGACGATTTCGATTTGAACTGGAGGCGCTTGAAGCGCGCCTTCTCCTTTCAGGTAATCCCATTTCCACTGCCTGCGCTGGTGCGACTCTCTCCGCTGATCTTCATAGAGAGACCATTTCTGAAACCGCTCCGGCCTCTGTCACTCCCGCGCTAATCGGTTATGGGGCGTGTGAGCAGGTGTCGGACATTTTTGCCGGGCTGGAATCGAGTGAGCTGACAGTGCCGGTTCAAAAACACTCCGCGACCGACAGTGGCGAATCCACATCGTCAAGCTCCACCCCGCCAGCCTCTGCTGAAACTGAAAATCAATCCGCAACCACGAGCCAGAGTGACACGTCGGTTCAAGCCGCAACGTCATCAACAATTAACCCTGACGCTCCCGCAACGGGCGGTGACGGCACTGGCACGTCTGTCAGCAATCCCATTTCCGATTACCTAGTAACGACACTGAAGTCGGCAAACGGTCCGCCGGTGTCGGGTTTCAGTAGCGCAATGTTTGGCAACAACTTTACCGGAACATTGGCGACTGAATCATTCAGTCCAGTCTTTTCCCCACCTAATCAGGAGATTCTGCTCGAAAGCGAAGCGCAGTTTGACCTCGCGCCTTCGATCGGAAGTTTGTTGTCATGGATCAATGACAAGCTTTCGGCATACGGCAACGGTGATCATGCGGAATCCTTCACTCCCGGCGATCTTCAACTTGGCGGTATTCTCAAACTGCTCGCTCCAAAAATTGCCTTCGACATCAACAAGAACGACACGACGTTTACCGGGACAGTGAAGGTTTCGTCGGACGGGGGGACGGTTTCAATCGGTTCGACGATCACCGGCAGTTTTAGTGACAGCACCACCGATGGTGACAGCGTGGCACTAAAAGGCGATTACGACATCACTGCAAAAAGCATCACGCTCACAGGTGATCAACTCGACCTGGACATCAGCGGCTTCGTCTCGTTGCATGCGTCCAGCTTCAAGGTGAAATCCACGACCACGGGTTCGGGTGGTTCGGCTGTGGCGGATGTTCAGTTTGGAGCGACGGGAGTGGAGGTGTTCTTCGGCAACGGCCCGCTTCGGAACGGCGCGGACTTGAATCCCAACGCGATGGGCTTCCAACTCACCAACGGCAGCATCGGACTCCTGAGCCGTTCGGTCGGAGGTGCGACTGCGAGCTACGCTTTCAAGGCCACCGGTGACGTGAAACTCCTCGGCTTCGCCGACCTGACGTTGGAGGGCACGGGCTGGACGGCGGCTTCCAATACGCTTGGTGATTTGAGCGGTGTGAACTCTGTTCTGGTTGATACAGGAAGCTCTACTGTTTCGCTCGACTTTGCGGCCAACCTCAAGTCTTTCTCCGGCACCGCAACCCTGACGACGCCCGTTGCGGAACTCAAGGGAACGTTCGGCGTGGCCAAGGACGGCACCAATATATTATTGGCCGGGCAGAACATTGAAGTGTTCGTCGGCGACCGGAAGGATGTCCTCAACTTGACGGATGATGTCGGCTTCCAGATTTCCAGTAGCAGCTTTGGAGCGATTCTCAAGGCGGACAAGACCTACGCGTTCGACGCCTCCGGCACAGTGACCGTTCTAGGCATCCCCGGAGTGACTGCAACCGGAACGTTCGACGCCCGGAAGAACACAATCGGCGAGAACGTCAACCAACCCGTCACGGTGGACGGTGTCACGAGCACGATCAATGTTGCAGCGGGCGTCTCCGAGTTTGGTGGCGCGGGCGTTTCGCTTACCGTCAGCGGAACAGGCTTCAGCCAGACACTCACCGGCGATTTCTCATTCTCGCAATCGCTAGACGACGACGGCGGAAAGGTTGTCAGCGTCGCCGCAAAGAATGTTTTGCTTACATTCGGTGACGGCACGAACAATTACCTGAGCCTCTCCAACGGCCAGGGCGCGTTCATCGCCGTGACGGGCGGCATTGCGGGCCGGCTTTCGGGCGATGTGGCGTTGACGAATGTTCCAAACGTCACGCTCTCCGGGACGCTGGGCGTGGAGTTCAACAACACGGCGAGCGCGGTGAACCGCAACTTCCACGTCGGCGGAGTGGCGGTTGGTCTGAGTCTCGCCGCCGGACAGTTCTTCCGCTTCGCGGGAACGAACGTGCAATTCGTTGTGCTCGGCCAGGCGTTGCGCGGCAACGTCGCGTTCGAGCGGGTGCAAAACAACTCGTCACAGAACCGGATGCGCGTCGCCATCACGAACGCCGTGCTTGCCATCGGCGACGGTTCGAGTGATCTCCTGACCGTTAGCGTGGCGGAAGCGGGATTCATAGTGACGAATCATGGTATCGCAGGCCGGTTTGACGGAGCGGCGGCGGTGATGATTCCGGGCGTGACGTTTAGCAGCAATCTCACCGTACTGGTCAACAACACCGGCGACGCGTTCAGTGAAACCATCCCGCTCGGTGCGGGCAGCGTAATGCTCCAACTTGACGCGGGCACTTTCGTTAGCGCCACAGCCAGCGCTCTGACGCTTACCGTCCGGGGCTTTGGCATCACGGGCAACTTCACCTTCGAGGCAGTCACGCCCACGACCGGCCCGAAAGTTCTTGGCATCGCCGTCACTGGCGGCACGGCAAATCTCGCGACGGGTTCGACGAATGTCGTTTCACTCACGAACATTCACGGCGCGATGATGGTTACGACGGCTGGCATTGCGGCTGACTTGACGATCACGCCCGTCTTTAACTTCGGCACGATCACACTCACTGGCACAATCAGTTTGCAACTCAACACCACGAACGCGGCGGTTCAACGCGATTTTGTAGTCGGCAGTGAGACAGCGAATCTGAACCTGACCGCTGGCCCATACGTCCGCGTCGCCGTGCTCAACGGCTTGATGACCGTAGGCAATTCAGGTGGAAGTCCGCAGTTGAACGGCAACTTTTTCTTCGAGCAGGCCAGGCGTCCAGACAACTCCCTCGTCACGCGGCTTGGGATGTCGGGTATTTCCATCAGCTTCAGCGGGCAGGCACTCAAGAATGGCGAAGGCGGATTCATCGTCAGCGACACGGGCATCGCGGGAATCGTCTCCGGTGAAATTGACCTCAGCGTCACCGGCGGCAGCGTGGCGGGGCGGCTCGGATTGCGCATCAACAAGACCGGTGGCGCAGTTGATGAAACCATTTCTGTTGGCGGGCGCGACATCCTCATCAAGTTCAGTGCGGCGGAAACCGACCTGTTCTCGTTCTTCGCCGAAAGCCTCGCGTTCAACGTCGGCAACTTTGTCACCATCGAGGGCAGCTTTGTTTTCACATCCGTTGGCGGGAAGGAAATCTTTGCGGGCGACAACCTCTCACTCTTCCTCGGCAACGGCCCGGCGCGGCTGGACAGCGGCGAACCGAACCCGCTTGCGAGTGGCGTACTGTTGAGCAACGCGCGTGTTGGCTTGATCAGGTTTACCGATGGGTCGTTCGCGATGGTCGCAGAAGGAACGGTCAGCATTCTTGGCGTGAACGGCATCACGCTCACGGGCACGGCGACAATTCGCGTCAACACTTCCACGCAGATCGTGGATGAGACGTTGGAAATCCCGAACAGTTCCAGCGCCCCGATTCAGGTCAAGTTCACGAGCACGGATGTCGTGAAAACTTTCGAGGCGGCCAACGCCCAACTCTCCGTGCTCGGCCAGATGCTCACGGGAAATTTCTCCTTTGATCGCGTGACCAGCGGTGCGCCGACCGGCACCTTGCGCGTCGGAGCGACCGGGGTTTCGCTCACGCTCGGTGACGCCGCGAATAACATAGTGAATGTGACCGGCGGCAGCGGCGCGTTCCTGCTCACGAGCGCGGGACTCGCCGGCGACATGACGGCCACGGTGAATCTGGCGTTCACCGGCGTCACGTTCGGCACGACGCTCAAGGTCGCGATCAACACCACCAACGCCGCCGTCAGCACGACCGTCAACGTCGGCAGCACTCCGCTCACCAGCAACGTCGCCGCCGGGCCGTATCTGCGCGTGCAGGCGTTGAGCACCACGGCGACGATTCTCGGCCAGACGTTGCAGGGCAATTTCTATTTCGAGCAATCCACGAACCCATCGAATGGCAACCGCATCGTGCGCTTCGCCGCGACGAACGTGACGTTCAACATCGCGGCAGGCGGCTCAAACGTCGTGAGCCTGACCAACGGCCAGGGTTCGCTCGTCGCAACGGTTGCGGGTCTCGCGGGCGTTGTTAGCGGCACGGTCACGATTACTCCGCCGCAGACCGGCATCAGCTTCAGCGGCAACTTCGCGCTCTCCATCAACCAAACCAACTCCGCGATCGAGGAGCAGATTCAAGTTGGTGATACCGTGACGCAGATCAGTCTGCCGTCCGGCCCGTATCTGCGCATTGACGCGACGAACGCCACGCTGACCATTGCGGGCCAGACGTTGAGCGGCGATTTCGCCTTCGAGCAATTCACGAACATCGGCAGCCAGAAAATCATCCGCGTCGGCATGGCGAATGTGACCATCGGTCTCGGCAGCGCGGGCGCGCTGGTCAATGTCACGGACGCGGAAGGTTTCCTCCTCATCACGCCGGATGGCGTCGCTGGCACGCTCGCGGCGTTCATTTCGGTCAATGTGCCCGGTGTGAGTTTCAGCGGCGCGTTCAGTCTCGCGTTGAATCGCACCGGCGGTACTGGAATCAACGAAACCTTCCTCGTCGGCGCAACGCCCGTGGTGCTGGTTGTGCCAGCAGGGGAATACGTCCGCGTCACCGGCACGGGCGTGAATCTCAACGTTCTCGGCCAGACGCTCACGGGGAATTTCAGGTTCGAGCGCGTGACTGTCGCCAGCACCACCATCACGCAACTGCACATGGACAGCGTGACGCTGAGCCTTGGCGGAACGAGTATCTCGCCCATTGTGAGCGTGACGAACGGCAGCGGTGATTTCCTCCTGACGAGCAACGGCATCGCCGGGCGCTTGAGCCTGGGAGTCGCCGTCAACCTGCCGAATGTCACCCTGAGTGCGACGACGTTGCGATTGCGTGTCAACACAACCAACGTAATCGTGGACGATGCTTTACTGGG
The DNA here is from genome assembly GCA_013140495.1 of Verrucomicrobiota bacterium. GTDB lineage: Bacteria > Verrucomicrobiota > Verrucomicrobiia > Limisphaerales > JADLHS01 > JADLHS01. The sequence goes on along the minus strand of JABFSR010000002.1, from coordinate 16,527 downwards.
CGCGAGCGATGGTGATCTGTCCGCCGGACCATTTCTCCGTGTCGAGGCAATCGGTGGTCATCTTGGGGTAGCCGGGCAAATACTCGATGCGGATTTTGTTTTCGAGCAGACCATTCGCGCCAACGGAGCGAAGATCGTGCGTGTCGCGGTGGCGAACGGCGTGGCGAAACTTGGCGGCACAAGCGGCAGTGAATTTCTCACGGTCACCGGCGGTTCGGGCGTTCTGGTGCTGACACCGGCCGGCGTGGCGGGAGAATTCAGCGGTGGATTTTCGCTTGGTGTTTCAAGCTTCTCGCTGGTTGCCACGCAACTCACTGTTCAGGTCAACAACACGACCAACGCGATCAATGAGTCCATCGTTCTCGGCGTCGAGACCAAGACGCTCGTGCTGCAAGCCGGGCCGTTCATTCGCGTGGTTGGGACTGGTGTGGCGTTGACCGTCGGTGGGCAGACGCTCACGGGCGATTTCTCATTTGAGCAGTACACCGTTGCCGGGAACAAACGCATCCGCGTTTCCGCTGCGAACATTTCGCTCTCGCTCGGCGATGGCTTGAACAATTTTCTCTCCGTCACGAACGGCTCGGGCAACTTCGTCCTCCGCAGCACGGGATTCTTCGGCAGCTTGAGCGGTTCGGTGGCGTTGAATCTGCCAGGCGTCACTCTCACTGGCACGCTTGGCGTGAAGTTCAACACCATCACCGTGGCGGACTCGGGCGGCAACGTATCAGAAACCTTCTTCGTCAATGGGACGAGCACGACGCTGACATTGCCTGCCGGGAATTACGTTCGCGTGGAGGGCACGGGGTTGAGTCTGACGGTGGATGCGGGCGGCACGGTGCAGACGCTCACGGGCAATTTTGTATTCGATCAGATCACCACGACAACGGGCGGAGAAACAGTCACGCGCATCACGGCATCGAACGTTGCGCTCGCGCTCGGCGATGGCGCGAACGACCTCGTCCGCGTCACGGGCGGCAGCGGATTCTTCCTCATCACGAGCGATGGCATTGCGGGCACGTTCACCGGCGCGGCGCAGTTCAATGTCCCCGGCGTCTCGCTTGGCGGCACGTTCACCGTGAATTTCAAGACCTACGACGCCATAGTAAACGAGACATTCGACGGCGGTTCGTTGAGCATTTTGACGAGTGGCAAGTTTGTCGAAGTGGCGGTGGGAGATTCGACGACTCCGGCGACGATGACCATCGCGGGCCAGGACATCAAAGGCGCGTTCACGTTCTCGCAGGCCACTTCAACCACGGGTGAAAAAGTCGTGAAGGTCAGCGTCACCAGCTTCGCGATCACGATCACGGACGGCACGACGACGTTCGCCAGCGCAACGGGCAGCGGCGCGCTTTACATTGACCGTCTCGGTGTGGCGGCGGATTTCACCGTCACGGCGGCGATTGATTTCACCGCGCTCAAGGTCAACAGCGGCACGATGCGCGTTCAGATCAACACGCGTCCCGTGCCGGTGAGCCAGACCATCGGCGCGGATGTTTTGGATCTGCCTGCGGGAACATTCATCGGTGTCGCAGTCACGGGCGCGAACGTGACCATCACGGCGGGCAGCGCGTTCACCGTCACCGGCAATTTCCTGTTCGATCAACAGAAGCGCGATGACGGAACTTTCGTGCGTCGCGTGGCGATGTCGAACGTGAGCGTGACGATTGCGGCACAGACGATGATCAACGGCGTGGGCGCGTTCGTCATCAAGGACAGCGGCGTGGCGGGCTTCGTGAACGGGACGGTTTCCGGCGGTGGTGGTGGCGCGAGCGTGGCCGCTGATCTTGGATTGCGTGTGAACAACACCGGCTCAACGGTGGACGAAACCGTTTCGCTGAACGGCTCCGACCTGCACATTGTTTTCACGAGCAACGCTGACGTGTTCCAGTTCATCGTCTCCAACTTCTCGTTGAACGTCGCGAACTTTGTCACGATTACGGGCAAGGAAGTGAAGACAGACGGCACGGGTTTCAGCGGCACAGGGCTGGATGTGTTTATCGGTCAGGGCCCGGGAGTCATCATGGAAGGCTCGCTGCCGTCGCCGACGCGCTCGATCAATCCATCGGCGCGCGGGCTGTTGCTGACGAACGCGGCGATTGATGTCATCGCGGTGACGGGTGGCTACGCGGTTTATGCGAGCGGCACTTTGATGGTGCTGGGAGTTTCCGGACTGGAGTTCAGCGGTACGGTCACGGTTGAAATAAACCAGGACACCGCGGCGGACCATGTTGTCGGCACTCACAATGTCACGGCGGGTAGAAAATTCTTTGGCGGCAGCAACGTCACGTTCAAGGTTGCGGGCGTCAGTCTCACGGGCAGTTTCACCTTTGACCAAATCGGGACGGCTTCGACACGGCGGATCAGTTTCACGATGACGGGTGTGAGTTTCACGCTGGGTGAAGGCACAACGCCGCCCGTGTCCGTGATCAACGCAAGCGGCGCGTTCCTGATGAGCAGCGCGGGAATCGCGGGCGAACTAACGATTCCCGTCGGCGATCTGACGCTCACGACTCCGGGCGGGACGTTCTCCGGCGGCTTCACGCTCAAGATCAACACCGGCGCGCTGGCGGTGAATGAAACGGTGGCGGCAGTGACCGTGAATGTTCCCGCCGGGCCGTACGTGCAGTTGTCCGCCAACGGCGCGACGCTCATCATCGGAACGCAAATCGTTTCCGGCAATTTCGCCTTCGAGCAATTCAGTCCGCCGCAGGGCGGGGGATTGTCCGGCAGCAGCGCGGCAAAAAAAGTCCGCGTAGCGGCGACGAATGTTTCCGTCACGCTGCCGGGCATCGGCATCACGGAGGGAACGGGCTTCTTCATCCTGACGGGCACGGCTATCGCGGGGCGAGTGACCGGCAAGGTTGCGGTGACGGTTGATCCAACCATCGCAACGTTCAACGCGAGCTTCGCATTCGAGATCAACACCGGCTCGACAGCGGTCGCCGAGTCGTTCACCGCCGGGGCGGTCAACGTGAGTTTGAATCTGCCCGGTGTGATTGGCGGTTATCTGCGAATGCAGGCGTTGAACGCGACGCTGACCATCGCAGGCCAGACGATCTCGGGCGACTTCGGTTTCACCAAGAACAGCACCGACCTGCTCATCACCGTGGCGAATCTCAGTGTCGCGCTTGGCGATGGCACGACGAATTTCGTCACCGTCACGAACGGCTTCGGCCAGATCAACATCACCGGCCTCGGAGTAGCGGAGACGTTGAGCGCGACGCTCTCGGCGACGGTGAACGTGACCGTGCCCGGACTCACGATTGGTTTCGACACGGGCGGTTCGTTCAGCCTGGCGCTCGGCAGTTCATCGCTCGGCAAATTCATCCGCGTCAACGGCACGGCCATCAAACTCACGGTCGCGGGCCAGAGCATCACCGGTTCGCTCGACTTCGAGCAACTCACGATGACGAACGGTTTGAAGTTCGTGAAGGTGTCCATGCCGACGGCGGTGATGTCGTTCCTCGGCGACGTGTCGAGCCTGTTCGATGTCAACATCAGCAGCGCGGCGTTCCTGATCACGGCGGGCGGGTTCGCCGGAGAAATCACCGTTACGCCGACGCTCTCGTTCGGCGGGGCGAGCTTCACCGGCACGTTCAAGATTCGCATCAACACCAGCGCGCTCGCGGTGAATCAGGTGTTCGAGGCGGTGGACGGAACGAAGTTCAACCTCTCGCTGCCGGGTGGGCCTTATCTGAGTTTGAGCGGCATCGGTGTGACGCTCACGGTGGGCACGCAGACGATGACCGTGGACGTGGCGTTCGAGCAGACCGTGAATCTCGCGGGCCAGAAGCGCGTGCGCATCGGCGTGAGCAATGCGTCGTTCAGCATCAGCGATGGCGTGACGACGTTCGCGAGCCTGACGAACGGCGCGGGGTTGTTCGTGTTGAGCAACGACGGACTGGCGGGCGCGTTGAGCGGCACGGTGACGCTCAATGTTCCGGGCGTGACGTTCTCCGGCACGTTCGGCGTCGCGTTCAACAACACGACGAAGGCCGTCAACGAATCGCTCAACATCGGCGGCAGCACCGTGACGTTGAATCTGGCCAAGGGCCCGTATCTGCGGATTGCGGGAACGGGCGTCGAAGTGCGCGTGGCGGGTCAGGTGTTGGCGGGGGATTTCGCTTTCGAGAAAACGGCGACCGAAGTCCGGCTCAACATCGCGAATGTGACGTTGAAACTCGGCGACGGCTCGACCGATCTCGTCACGGTCACGAACGGCAGTGGTTTCTTCATCGTGAGGAGTGCAGCGGGCGCCGACACCGGCGGCATCGCGGGAACATTCAGCGCGGACATTGCGCTCAACCTTCCGGGCATCACTGTCACCGGCACGTTCGGCGTCACGGTCAACAACACGAACCAGATCGTGAACACGATTCCCGCCGGGCCGTATGTGAAGATTTCCGTGACGGGCGGTTCGCTCGTCGTCGCAGGTCAGACGATCACCGGTGGCATCGAGTTCGAGCAAATCACCAAACCGGGCGGCGCGAAGTTCACCAAGATCAAACTCACCGAAGTCAGCCTGAGCATCGGTGACGGCACGAAGAATTACGTCGAGATCACGCACGGCAACGGATTGATCCTCGCGACGACCGGCGGCGTGGCGGCGGACTTCAGCGCGACGCTCGCATTGACAAATCTGCCGGATGTTTCGCTCGGCGGCGGCGTGCGCGTGCGCATCAACACGCTGACCCGCGCGGTGAGCGAAAGTTTCACGGCGACGAACGGCGATGTCGTGGCACTCACGCTGCCCGGCGGCCCGTATCTGCGGGTGGAAACCACTTCGGCGCTCACGATGACGGTGATGAACCAGACGTTCTCGGCAAACTTCGCGTTCGAGCAGGTGACGAAAGCGGGCGGACAAAAAATCATCCGCGTCGGCGTGTCCGGTTTGAACCTGAGTTTCGGCGACGGCGCGAATACATTCGCTTCCATCACCGGCGGCGCGGGCTTGATGGTCATCAACAACTCCGGACTCGCCGCGGGAGTCACTGGAACAATCGCGGTCAATCTCGGCGCGGGCGTTTCCGTCAGCGGCACGTTCACTCTCATCATCAACAACCGCGCCCTCCCGGTCAGCGAACGTTTCACCGTCGGCGGACAGACCTTGCAACTCATCGCGCCCGCCGGGCCGTTCATCCGCATCGCGGGCACGGGCGTAGTGGTGACGATTGGCGGGCAGACGTTGAGCGGCGATGTTTCTTTCGAGCGACAGGCGTTGACGGTCGGTTTCACGACGCGCGTCAAGTTCAGCAATGTCGGATTGCGGCTTGGCAATGGCGGAACGGATTACGTCGTCGTCAGCAACGGCCACGGTGATTTGCAGATGACGGCGGGCGTGTTGACCGGGGAGATCGCGGCGGACGTGGCGGTGAATGTTCCGGGCGTGACTTTCACCGGCACGTTCAAGGTTGCGATTGGCGCGGGTTCGCTGACCGTTTCGGGAACGGACGTGACGCTCGCCGCGCTCGGGCAGTCGTTGCGTGGAAGTTTCACTTTCGCCAAACACACCACGACCGGCGGCGCGAGCGTCATCAGCGCGACGGTGAGCGGTTTGCGCATCGGCCTTGGTGATGGCACGACGGAATACGTGACCGTCTCGAACGGCACCGGCGCGTTGCTCATCCAGAAGAGCGGCATCGCGGGCCGTTTCAGCGCGGACGTGGCGGTAAACATTCCGGGAGTTGTCTTCACAGGCAGTCTCGGCGTGGCGATCAACACGGGCACGGCAGACGTGATTGATCCGTCGCTCTCCTTAAACGTGCCGGGTTCGACGGGCGGGCCGTATCTGAAAGTGGAAGGCAGCGCGCAGTTGACGATCCAGGGCGTGACGATGGGCGGCGTGTTTGCGTTCGAGCAAATCAAGAACAGCACGGGCGGTCGCATCGTTCGTATCGGTGTGACAGGATTGAACTTCACGCTGTCGAGCGATGGTACAACTCTCGCCACACTCACGAATGGCAACGGCTCATTCGTTGTCACGCCGCAGGGATTTGCCGGAGGATTCAACATTCACGGCGCGTTCAACCTGCCGAACAGCGCGTCGTTTACCGGCGACTTCGGATTCCAGATCAATACGGCGGCCACGGCGATCAACCAGACGATGACGGTGGATGGAGCGCCGGTGATATTGAATGTTCCTGCCGGGCCGTATCTCCGCATCTCGGTTACGAACTTCAACCTCAACATCGCGGGCAACATCCTGCACGGCGATTTCTATTTCGATCAGGCCACGCGCCCGACCAGCAGCACCAATCCGACACCCATCAAGGTGACGCGCATCGCTGCTTTGAACGTATCGTTCAGCGGACTTGGAAACGCGATCAAGAGCGCGAGCGGCGCTTTGATCATCAAGCCGGGCGGATTTGCCGGTGTGCTCACGGGCGAAGTTGATTTGTCAGCGGGTGGAGTTTCGTTGGGTGGCTCCCTCGGGTTGGCAATCAACAAGACCGGCGGTGCAGTGGATGAAACCATCACGGTCAATGGTTCATCCATCACGGTACGTTTTGGCCCGACGGAAGGAAACGTCTTCAAGTTCTTTGCATCCGATCTGTCACTGAACATTTCCGACTTCGTGACGATTGAAGGCAGCCTGGTGCTTGGGGACGCAACGGTGTCCAGCGTATCAGCAAAGACATTCGCGGGTCAGGGCATTGATATTTTCATGGGCAGCGGCCCTTACAAGAATCCGGACGGCTCGATCAACCCGAACGCGATTGGCGTTCTGCTCAAGAACGCGACGCTCGGACTTGTGAAGTTTACCGACGGTACGTACGCGCTTGATGCCACGGGCGATCTGGCGTTCGTCGGACTGGACGGCCTCACCATTTCCGCCACGGGAGCGCGCATCCGCATCAATGATTCGGGTCGTGCAGTCAACACCGACCTTTCGATTCCTAACAGCACACAGCCGCCGGTGCAGATGCGGTTCCTCGGTGTGGAACGCGTGATGGAGTTCAAGTCGCACATAACACTCAATGTGCTGGGCGCTTTCCGGCTCGAAGGCGATTTCTCGTTTGCGCGCAAACCGAATGCCTCGGTGCAGGTTGTGATCGCGGGAGCAACCGTGGGCATCACCGTGAGTGGAACAGAAGTGTTCAGTCTGAGCGGTTCGGCGGCGTTCACCATCAGCAGCGGAGACGGTTTCAAGCTGCAAAACTTCTCACTGAACGGTTTCACGCTCTTTGGCATTGGACCGACTTCCACAACAGCGGGAGCGACGTTGCAATTTCCGACCGCCGACCTCACAAAGCCCTTCGCCGGCCAGTTGGTTGACAAGGCCGTGCTCAACACGACACAGCATTACATTGACGTGACGTTCAACGACACTGGCACGAGCGGCCTGAACGAAACCACCATCACGGACGATGCACAGGAGTTTGAGTTGAAACAAAACGGCATCGCCGTGCCGGGGATCATCCTGAATGGCAAGCCAACAAAGGTCGTGAACACCGCGAGCACGTATCGCTACACATTTGCCGGAAATTTTCTGACTGACGGCGACATTACAGTGGACTTCATCGCGCAGTCGTTCGCGACCAATGCCGGCCTGGCGAACTTCGCGCAGACCCAGGGCTTCGTGCTTGCGACCAGCTTTGGTGGAAAACTTGTTGCGCCTGGGCCGACGGCAACAATCAGCAACCCGAACAGCGGCGGGGCTCTCTCGGCGCAGAGTTTGAACACCCGGCAGTACATTGACGTGACGTTCGATCCACGCGGCGACAGTCCGATCAACAAGAACACCGTTGATGGGCACGAATTCAAACTCGTCGGATCGGGGATTGCGGACGTGAAACTGGACGCGGACGGAATTCCCATATTGGTTGGTGGCACACCGTTGTTCATCTCCGGCACCACGTGGCGCTACTATCTCCAGGATTCGGACAAGACGAACACAACCGGGTTGTTCAAGTCTGGCGAAGTTCAGGTGGTCTTCATCAATCCGACTTCGACTGGTTCGGGCGTAAAGACCAGTTGGGGTTGGACGAATCAGACTGGAACGCAAAACGTAGAGAAGACGGATCGCTTCACGCTCGACGCATCGGCGCAAACTGGTGCGACGGCGGGCGGTCCGGTCTCGCTCGGCCCGCTCAGTTTGCAAGGCCCGCGCGTGACCATTGAGGACGTTGGCTTCAAGGATGGCCTGCTGGTGCTGACGATCGGCATTGGCGTGGACAGGGCGTCGCTCGCGTTTGGTGGTGGCAGCGGTTTCACGGCGGATTTGCTTGGAGTGTTCGGTACTTTCGACATTGGCGTGGACGCGTTTGGTTTGCTGGGCGGAAATGTGAACGTGGATGTTCCGGGCAAGTTCAGTCTTTCTGTCGCGTCCCTGACAATGACGGTGCCGAATGCATTCATCGTCACAGCCGATGGGATTCGCGTGACCTACGATCCGGCGGGCGCGGAAGACCAGAAGATCATCGAGATCAACTCGGCGGTGATAGCGTTCCCGCGCTTCGAGATCCAAGGCTCGATCAGTCCGTTTGACCCGGACGGCAACGGCGGGCAAGCGCCGATCCCGGGACTCGTCGTTCGCAAGAATGGTTTCAGTCTCGGTGTCGCGGAACTTGCCTACGGAATTCCGCCGCCCGGCACTGTTCCGGGACAAAACCAGACGACTGCGACGAAGACCGCAGGTTCATCGTCCGGTGCGAGCCTCAAGTTCGGCAGCATTCTGGAATTGGATGACATCCGCATCGGCGTGCAGAACTTCTCGATGACATTTGGTGGCGAAGTGACAACCAACGGTTCGATCTACGTTGCCACAGGCGGCGCAAAATTCTTCCCGGGCAAGGCGTTCAACATGACGATCTCCGACCGGAACACGGCGGACGATTCGACGAATGGTATTCCGAATACCGAGGCGTTGCGGGTGCAGCTCGACTTCAACAACGACGGCTCGGTGAAGGGATTCCAGTTCAAGGCGGACACGCTGACGATCCAGTTCAGTTCGTTCCTGAAGATCACCGCGGTGGATTTCTTCCTCGATACCAGCGCGGCTGCGGACAAGGAACTGGTTGCGTTCAAGTCCATCGGCGCCCAGCTCACCGTCGGCACGCTGTCGCTCGGCGGAGAGATGCGGAACTTCGCGTTCCTGGGCGACGGCACGTTCAAGACGAAGGCGGGCTTCGGCGTGTTCCTCAGTGTCGGCGGTGCAAGTGGCGACAGTTTCAAGTGGCCGTCCTGGTTGCCCATCAAGATCAATGCTCTCGGCATCACCTGGACGGACGTGACGAATCATCCGGAGGACTTCACCATCGTGCTCTCGGCGAGTGTCGAGGGATTGAAGGGCATGAGCGGGCTGACGTTCTCCGGCAGCATCGAGGGTGTGAAGATCAAGCCGTCGCTGTTGCTTGAAGGAAAATTTCCGATAACGGATATCGCATCCATTGGTGTTTCGATCAGCGGCAAAATGTTCGGCGGGGAAATTACCGCCGGACTCATTGGGGGTATCATCCGGCTCGACTCGGGCGGAAAATTGATCGGTGACACGGACGACACGACTCCGGTGGTGGACCGCGTGTTCTTCGTAGGCGTGCAGGGCGGGTTCAAGATGCCGGGACTCGGTGGGTTGACCATCCGTCTCGCGCTCTCGGAACTCGGTCCGCTCGGAGTGTTCATAAACGCGTCCGTGCCCGGCGGCATTTTGCTTGAGCCGAACACCGGACTTTCGATCAACGATTTTGCGGCGGGCGTCGAGTTCTTCAAGTCCCTGCCGGACATCGAGAATCCCACAGACCTGCGCGGCCCGGCGTTCGACGTGCCAACTACGGTGACGGCGGATTCATGGCTCACCGATGTAAAGGGTCAGGTCGTCCTGCAATACAATGCCGTGAAGGCGAATCCGAATCTGGGCGGGTTTCTCGCGGCATTCACCGCGCCGATGACCATCACCGGCAGCGCGAAGCTTTTCACGATTTACGCGTCGAAAGAAGCCTTCAACGGCCAGGTCATCATCAAGATCAGCACGGACGGAAAGATTCTCATTGGCGGCAAGCTGAATTTCGCGGCGGACAACATCAGCCTCAGCGCGAAACTTTACGCGAACCTGACGAAGATCGCTTCGGGCAACGCCACGGTGTTGTTCCTTGCCGACGTGCCGGATCAAATCCGCCTGCTCACGATTTACGGCAAGCTCAAGATGGGCTTCCGCAATGCCGAGGGGAACGAAGTCACGTTCGACACCGTGGGTTCGGGCGGTTCAACCACGGCGACAACACTTGCACCGACCGCTGTGCTCAATGATCCGCTGGCCGGCAGCATTGACGTGAACACGATCAACTCGCGCACGTTCAGCAGCTCAAAATATATTGATGTTTCCTACGCCGCGCCAAACGGGGCGAACCTGGATTACGCTAAAATCTTCGACACGGATCAGGAATTCACACTGACGCTGGCGGGCGGCACAGCGCCGACGCTGAATGGTGTTCCTGTTCCGATCATCACCCAAGTAACCAATGGCGAGGCTGCGACCTATTCGCTGGAGGTGGGCAACGCGATGATTGATGGCGTCTCCACGCGTGCCGTCGTTTTGAAGAAGGCCGACGGTAGCATCGCGCAGGACTCTGATGACCATGACCGTTACATCGTCTCGGAGTTGTCTTCGTCTGAATCCGCAGACGATCTGCTGATTCGCGGCATCACTGCGTCGGGCACCAATCGCTTCCGTTATTTTGTGACGAGCGGGACGTTTGATCGCGGCACCTACACCGCAACGTTCACGGCGGGCGGAATCAAGAACGTGGATGTGGCGAGCGGCGGAAACAGTGTCACCGGCGCGAACAACGCGGACACGACGGAAACCTTCAAGGTCGAAGGATCCACGGCGGTGCTGTTGAATCCCGGAGTGGGAAGCGCGATTGACGTCAATGTCGTCAACGGACGCCACTACCTCGACGTCACTTTCACGGCGAGCGGTGGTCGCAAGCTGGATTTCGCATCCATCGAGGATTTCACTCCGGAGTTCACACTCGCCGGCGCGGGGATTGGAACGGTGAAACTCGACGACGGCCAGTCACCGTTGAAACTTTCGGGCGCGACTGACACGAACGCCACGTATCGCTACTGGATTACTGGGGAGTTTGCCGCCACGGGCACGCTCACAGTGACGGCGCTGGCGGGTGGCTGGTCGTTCATGTCGCCGGCGTTCACGGGCACTGCGCCAACGTTCACGCTCTCGCCGTCGGGCAGCAACCTGCCGACCTATATTGACGTGACGTTCCCGGATGCGACCACCGGATTCAACATTGATTCCAACTCGGTGCTCGATCTCACGCCAGAATTCACCATCACGAAGAATCTCGGCACGGCGAACTGGAATTTATCACTCGATCCCAATCTCGCTCCAATTGCGACGCCGGTGGACCCGGTCACACTCGTCGCGCCGCCCGCGAACACATGGCGCTTCTTCCTCAAGACGACTTCGACGGTCACACCGACGGGCGACATCGTGGTGACGGTGAATTTCAACGACGGAAGCTGGGCGGAATACGACCCGAGCGGCGCGGCTCAGGATGCTCCGACACACGACGCCGTGAACTTCCGCGCCAACGGTGCGCTCGGTTATGTGGACATCTTCATCCGCCCGAGCGCGGGCAACAGTCTGACCGGCGGCACACCGAGCGTGACGTTCGGTGGTCTGGGCGCGACGACGAATTCGGTTACGCAGACTGGAACAGCTTCGATGCTCGGCGAAGTCACCGCGTCGAGCAAGATCATCGAGCGCACGTATCGCATTTACTTCCAGAACAAGTTCGCGCTTGGCGACGCCACATTGAACGTTGCGGCGGGCCAGATCACGGACGACGTTTCCAATGCGAACATCGAATTCAGCGGCGCGTTCCAAGTGAGCGGCTCGACGGCGGACGTGACGAATCCGCCCTCGGGAACGATCATCGGCAACGGCGTCATCAACGGCTGGCATTACCTGGAAGTCACGTTCCGCGGCAGTTCGGGTCATGCGATCAATCCGGCGACGATCAACGGCGGCGAGATCATCCTCAAGGATTCTGCGGGCAACGTCATCACGCTCGGCGCTCCGGTGCGCGTGGAGGGAACGGATCGCTGGCAGTACGGCTTCACGCAAAATCTGGCGGTCGGAAAATACACGGTGGAATTTGTCGCGGGCACATGGTCGGACAACGTCGGCATCAGCAATCTGGCGACGACCCAGACATTCCGGGTCGAACAGGCGACGGCGGTTCTGGCAGACGGACTCGGCGGCAAGACGATTGATCGCAGCGTTCTCAATGGCACGGGCGGCTACATTGACGTGACGTTCACGCCGGTATTTGGCCGCGTGCTGGATTTGAGTTCGATTGACGGCAACGAGTTCACGCTCACCGGCGCGAACAGCGAGAACGTCGTGTTTGACGCGCCGACGCGCATCGGCACGACGAACACGTTCCGCTACACGATCACCAGTGGTTCATTCGATGCAGGCGTGGTGACGGTCACGTTCACCGCGAACAGTTGGCAGGACAAGAGTACTGACCCGGATGACACGACGCACAACAACGGTGCGGCCAGCGTTGAAACCATCAAGCTGCTCTCGTCGTCGCCAAAATTCTTCATAGAACTGACCGGCGGCGTGGAATTGCAGGCGGCGGGATTGACGAGCGATCCGTTGTTCAAGATTGAAGGCCGCGTGACGTTTGAAGCCGATCTCGAACGCAATGTGATGACACTCGATCTGAGCGGCGAACTGTTCATCATCAAACTCGGCACAGTCGGCGCGACGGCGGGCCGGTTTGTCCTCGACCTGAGCGGCGGACTTGCCGAGCCGCAGTTGTGGGGCGTGATGACGTTGCAGACGAATTTCTCCGTGCTCGAACCGTATGGTCTCTTCCTCTACGCCTCGGGCACGTTGCAGATCAACACGACCGGTTACGAGAAGACGGAAACCATCACGCTGCGCGGCATTGGCGACGGCGGGACGGATGTGACGCGGACGTTTGTGCTCGCGCCGCATACGTTCTCGATCGAACTTGTCGGTCAGGCGCTCATCAAGATTCCCGGCACGGACACGGAACTCTTCCGGCTCAACGGCGGGTTCTTCATGAAGATCAGCGACACGCGCTTCGAGTTGTTCGCCACGGCGGAACTCAGCTTCGGCATCGGCTCGTCGCGTATCACCTACGCGGAAGCGCGGGGGTTGCTCGTGGTGGTGATCACGCCGACGCAGGCCGGCGAAGTCATCGGCGTGGCGGGAACGTTCCGCATCGGCGCGAGCGCGGGTCTTGGTCTGCCGAACATCGGCAGCGTGTTCGAGGTTTCCGGCTCGGTGACGGTGATGTTCAACACCACGCTGGCGACGCAGACGTTTACGATTCCGGATTCCTTCCTGCCGCTGCTGCGCGAGGGCGAACCGCGCAGCATCAAAATCTTCAAGGCGAAACCGAAACTCGACGGCACCGAGGATACCGCCGCGCTGGCGAAGCCTTACATCGTCGCCACCATCCAGGCGGAGTTGAAGATCAAGGGATTCCTCACGCTGACGGGCTTCCTGCAAATCGCGGCGGACACCGGCGGCGTGCTGGTGACGGGCGCGGTCGGCGGCGACATGCCGTTCCTCGGCGCGTTGACGGGCATCGTGAACTTCAACGCCTACACGGACGATCCGCTGTCGCCGGGCGGCGCGCTGACTCCGGGCGTGGTGGGCCGCATCGCGCTGACCTTCCGTGCGAACCGGATTCCGGGCCTTGAACTCACGGGCGATCTGGTGGTGGAGATCAACACCTACACGGTGACGGAGACGGTGACGACGTTCGACGTGGACGACGTGACCGGGACGTTCAAGCGCACGGGCGGAGTCATTGATACGAAGTCGGTGGACATTGCGGCGGGAGTACTGATCCAGTTCGGCGGGTCGTTCAAGCTCGGTGGCTTCCTCGTGCTGGACGGAAAATTTGCGATGTCCTACACGGGCACATCGCTCCAGGTCGGCGCGACGGCGACGCTCAAACTGGACCCGCTCGGGCAGATCGCAATCTCCGGCGACCTGATCATTGACGGGTCGGGATTGATCGCGCGGATTGATTTCGCGCTCGATTCGTCGTTCGGCAGCGGGATCAATCTCGGATTCAGCGCGAGCCTCCATGCGCAGTTGGAGTTGAACACCTCCACGGCGACGCGCACCTACACGAGCCTTGTCTCGCCGTTCACGATCTATTCCATCGAGTCCGGATTTCATCTGCGCATCAACGGCACGTTCAATCTTTGGTTTGCCAGCGCGACGGGTATTGCGGACATCCGCATCAACAGCAGCGGCATTCAAATCTACTTCAACGTGAGTCTCGGACTCGGCGGTGCGATCAGTGTGAACGTCGAGGGATTCGCGGGAATTTACACCGGCACGAACAAGGGCATGGTGTTGTCCGTCACTGTCCGGCTTGATTTGGAAATTGCCGATTCCGTCTTCGAAATTCATGCAGGCGGCACGCTCAAGTTGAACACCACCGGGATCACGCGCAACGGCATCGCGCCAGGATTCGTCCTCGCGTTGAACGGTCAGGTGAAACTGCTCGGAGTCCTCAACTTCAACGCCTCCTTCAATCTCGTGGTCAGCGCGGGCGGCGAATGGCAGGTGGACTTCAACGCCAATGTGAGTTTCTTTGGCATCGCGACCATCTACGGCGGCGGCTACTTCGATTCAAAGGGCAACTTCGACATCACGTTGAGCGGCCGGATCATTCTTGGCTCGAACGACTGGGGCATCCGCCTTAGTGCGAGCGTCCACATCGTCTCGAAACATTTTGCGGACGGAACGTTCTACTTCCTGTTGAGTGTCAGCGGCAGCGCGGAGGTGCGCGCGTTTGGAATCACCTTCGCCGGAATCCGCGTTGGCGTGACCTTCTCGGTGGGGACACCATTTGGCGGCGTTGCGGGAGGGGAGATAGAAGTCGTCCTGAGCTTGTACGTGTCGGTGACGATTGACTTCGGATTGTTCGACATCACGATTGGCGGCACGGTCAGGTTCTCCATCGGCACGATCACGCTGCCGAAACCGTCTTTCCTCGTCGGCAACGGAGCCACCACGCACCACTACTCGCCCAACGCGAACATCAATGGGCCGATCTACCTGCTCATGGGCGACCTCGCCACGCAGCGCGGCTTCTCCACTACTGTGACCAGCGAAGGCTATCTCGTCGAGGTCCTCAATCAGGATGGAACGGTCGGCAGCGATCCTTCGTATCATGTCCGGGTGACGGGACTCGGGCGTACCCAGGAATTTTTCCATGTCACGAAAGTCTATGCCAACGGCGGCAGCGGCAATGACAGCATTGCGGTAACGGGCGGCGCAATTCCCGTGGAACTCACCGGCGGCACCGGCAACGACACGATCATCTACGATGGCACCGGCAACGTGGTCGTCAGCGGCAATGAAAACGACGACGTGATCCAGGTCCGCACGAGCGGCACGGCGACGCTCAACGGCGGCGATGACAACGACCAGATCACGTTCAACGGTGGCGGCACCGGCACGTTGAACGGCGACGGCGGCAACGACCAGTTGTTCGGCAGCAGCGGCAGCAACACCTTGAATGGTGGCGACGGCAACGATGAGATTTACGGCAATGGTGGCGTGGACACGATCACCGGCGGCACGGGCAGCGACAAAATCTTTCTGACGTTCTCCGGTCTCGGCAGCACGGTTGCCGGCGGCAGCGATGTTGGCGGGGCGGACTTGGACGAACTCACGCTCACCGCAACGGGTGGCAATGACAACATCATCTTCGATGTCTCCGGCGGCGGATTGAGGATCAGTGCCGGTGCGGTCGGAGACAATGCAACGGCGGTCAGGACGACCGGCATCGAGGTGTTGAAGTTCGACGCGAGTGTGGGTCGCGACACGCTGTCGGTGAAGAATCTCAAAGGCTCCGGACTCAAGACCGGCAACATCAATCTCGGCGTCGCCTCGCCCGGCGACGGCGTCGCGGACACGATCATTTTCGACGGCACGAGCGGCGACGATACGTTCACCGGCAGCATTGTTTCGGCGACGGATATGCAGCTCGTCGAGACCGGCGGCGCGACCTATCATATCCTGAATTCGCTTCGGGCCGAGGGCGACACGCTCATTATCAACGGATTAGCCGGAGACGACACGCTGACGTTTGCGGCGGTGACGACGAGCAACCCGGATTACATCGCCGTTCGCCTCTTCGGCGGTGACAACAACGACACCTTGATCGGCACACCTTACGCGGATTATCTCGACGGCGGCGCGGGCACGGACACGTTTACCGGCCGGGAAGGACTGGACACGTTCGTGGACGCCGGCGCGGGAAACATTCTTGTCGAGACGTTTAACGTGGACGTGGGCCTGTTCGGCAACCGCTTCGTCGTTGGCAGTCTCTCGCCGATGCTCACCGATCCGTTCTGGCCGGTGAGCAACCCCGTCAACTCCGCTGCGCCCGCGCCTGCGTTCAATCGGTTGCGCGATGCGGGAGACAACTGGCTGACGGGCGCGACGGTCGAAGACACCGGTGGTATTTTCTCAACCGCAACTCTCACTGGCGGCAA
>JABFSR010000266.1 GCA_013140495.1 Verrucomicrobiota bacterium | reverse complement strand
GTCGCCATCAACGAAACGCCAGGTTCATACTCGAAGTTGGAGGTGTAGATGACGAGGAACACGTCGCCGTTAGGGCAGACATCGAGCGCCGGGATGTGGTTATGTTTGCGGATGGACGGATGGAAACCAAGCGCGGCGATGGCTTCAGGCGATGAGTTTTCCGGCGGCGTCGGCAGCAAATGGCGCTTGCGGAAGTATGGGTCTTTGGGTGCTTGTTTGAGCAGGGATTGCTTCGGCGGCTGTGCGACCATCTGGCGTGGGAAGAAAGTTTGTTCCGGCTCGAACGCAGTCGTCGGCTTTTCCGCCTGGACGACGCGGAAACCGACGCGATGAAATCCTGGCAGGGTTGTTTCACTGGCAGATGCATCCTCGCCCGCCTGCGTTTGAACGACGCGCGTTGAAGTTTTCCCCACGCCAAATGCTGGCGGCAAACCTGCGCGATTGGCCGAGCGATGATAATCCTCCGGCTTGCGACCGGGTTCGTCTTTCAGCCGACTGTCGTCGTCGGGTTTGTCACCGCGCAGCACTTTCGTCATGCCCGCCATCGGGCCGGCTGGATCAGTTTTGTCACCGAAGGTGTAAGGCGCATGCCAGTCGGCACACCACTCCATCACGGCATCGTGCATGCCGCGAAGATTCCAAGGATTCGGTACCGCGTCGGCGGGCAGTGCGTCGCCCGACCAAAAGCGATTCGTCGTCCCCGCGCGACAGGAAAACTCCCATTCTGCCTCAGTCGGCAGCCGATACGGCTTGCCTTCTTTTTTTGAGAGCCAATCGCAAAACGCCACAGCGTCATACCAACTCACACCCGTCGCCCTGCCTTTGAACGAGCAATTGTGCTGAGGACGAAACTGCCGGAACTGTTCGAGCGTCACTTCGGTCGCCGACATTTTGAATGACTGGGAAATCTTAACCACGTTCGCCGGCTGCTCATCCCAATCACCGCTCATGTCGCCCATGACGAATGAACCGTCCGGAATGGAAACCAGTTCGAGGCCGATTGAGTTGGTCGCGGCCTGTCCACGCTCCGCCAGCAGACTCGCCGTCACCAGCATCACGAAAAGTATTTTTATGCGTTCCATCTGCACTGCCTGATTCAGTTCGCTCGGTTCGCTCCGTTACGGTTGCCGCAGCCACACGCTCATCTCGGACGTGCCGCGATTACCCCAGACGAAATAAGGGATCAACTGCACTTTGACGGGCCGCAACTCCTGCGGCTTCAATTCGCGATACAATTTCCCGCTCCAATCCCCAGGCGTGCCCGCCATCAAAGTCGTATTCAATGTTACCACGCCGCCAAGCAACCGCTGATCGTAGCGTGCCATGAATTGCGCCCCGTCCGGCACGCGACAATCCATCAGGCGAACTCCGGGTGGCAAATCTACAGACTCAAGACAGTAAACAACCGGGCCGCGTTTCACGGCGGCCTGGCCGAGCGTTTCCTCGACAAGCGGATTGGCCTCGATCATCTGCGCGAACATTGGAATGTCGAGATCTACCACGTCGCCCGGTTTCCAATCGCGTCGCAGTTCAAAGTAACTGCCCGGGGAGGTCGTATCCGTAACGGGGCCAAGATTCACTCGCACAGTCGCACCTTTCGCCCAACCCGGAATGCGCAGCTTGAGCGCAAACGGCGAGGGGCCGCATTCGTTGATCGTGATGCGCACGCGCCCATTCCAAGGATACTCAGTTTGCTGCGTGAGTTTAACCAGCGTTCCCTCGGGCAGCTTTGTAGAAAGCGTGCTTCCTCCGTAGAGGTTCACCCAAATCGTGCCACTGGACTTGCCGTACGCATAGCCGCCCAGCTCGGCCAGCGTGCGGACAAGGTTGGGCGGACAACAAAACGAACTCACGAATGGCACGCGAGTCCGTGACCAGCGCAATTCGGTGGGCAGCGGGTCCGTCACACGCAGCGGATTCGTGTAGAAGAAATTCGTCCCGTCCAGGCTGACGCCGGAGAGAACGCTGTTGTAAAGCGCGAGTTCGGCCACGTCCATGAACCGCGCCTCGCCACTCGCGAGAAACATGCGCCAGTTCCACATCACATTGCCAATGTTCGCGCAGGTCTCATTGTGCGCGGTGGTGTTCGGCAGTTGATAATTACGCCCGTAAGCCTGGTGGGTTCGCGTGATGTGTTTCTGATCCTTCGAGCTATCGGGTGAAGCGCCGTCGTACAACGCACCGCAGGCGCCAGTGATGTAGAGTTTCTCCGCAACGACGTTGGTCCAGACGCGTTCCAGCATCGCCCATGTCGCCGCATCGCCGGTTTCTGCAAACAGATCAGCAGCTCCGGCAAACAGGTAATTCGCGCGGACCGCGTGGCCGACGGCTTCGGTCTGTTCAAGGAAGGGCACGCGGTCCTGGTTGTCATCCCCACCGTCACCACTCCTTGCCACAAGATCACGCATGGCGAAGAAACTCTTCGCGAGTTCGAGGTAGCGTGCGTCTCGCGTCTCGCGGTAAAGCTCGATCAAACCCATGTAGTGCGAGGGGCAGATCGAGTTTCGCGCCAGTTCAGGTGAAGGGTTGGCGAAAGCTTGTTCCAGGAAATCTGCCGCCTTGATGGCGACTGCGAGCAAATTAGTTTTGCCGGTTGCGCGATGATGCACACACGCCGCAGTGAAAAGGTGGCCCATGTTATAGACCTCGAAATTATTACGGTCGCGAAAGGCCACAGCATTCGTGTCGCCGTTTCGCTGGGCAACGAGGACAGGCGTGTGGATATAGCCGTCGTTGCGCTGGGCCTTGGCAATGACAGTGATGGCGCGGTCGAGGTGACGGTCGAGGAATTCGTCGTGCGTCACTGCGTAAGCGGCACTGGCGGCCTCGATGAGTTTGTAAAAATCGCCGTCGTTGAACGGCGCGCCTCGATAGCGACCTTCCGTCAGTCCGGCGGCGATCTCGAAGTTGCGAAAGAACTGCGTGTAGTTCGTCCCTTCCATCAACCGTCCCATGCCGGGCAGCATCTGGTTGCGGCACGATGCGAATTGCGCGGCCCAAAAGCCGGTGGTCCATTGCACTTCGTCGAGGCCCACGGCACGGACTTGCGCGTGCGGACTTGCGAAGTTGTTGATGACGGGCACCGCCGCGCTGGCAGCCAAGTTGGCGAGCAACAACAACGTCAGGTTAAGGCAAATCAAACGCATGGATGAACGACCGGATTTTTTCCCCGCGCCCGGCGAAAAGCGAGTTCAATCCTGCATCCGGGCAGCAAAAACACCAAAAGGACATGACTTTGATTCACTCAGGCAATCTGGCCATCATTTCGGCTGCCTCTTCCGCCAGTAGTTGGCCAGCACCGAGCCGCTGATGTTCATCCACGGACTGAAGATTGCCGCCGCCAGCCCCATCGTGCCGAGCATGTTCATTGAGTTCGCAATCGCCGCCGCCATGCCACCGTTCTGCAACCCCACTTCAAACGACACCGACCGCGCCGAACTCTTGTCTAACTTTGCCAGACGACTGAACCAGTAGCCGAACGCGTAGCCTGCTGCGTTGTGAATCACCGACGCGAGAAACAGCAGCGCGCCGACCTTCATCAAGTTGTCCCGACCCGCCGCCGTCGTCACCAGCGTGAAATAAACGATGCCAAACATCGAGAGTACGGGCATGACCTTTTCAATCCGCGCGAAGCGTTTTACGAGTTCGTGATAGATCAAACCCGCGATGACTGCCGCAAGCATGAAGCCGAATATCGTGGCGACCGCAATCATTCCTTCACCCGAACTCGATTTGATTTTCACCCAGCCACCGCACACGAGGAAAACAATCCATGCCACCCCGAACGCCACGATTCCATGTACAATCTTGCGTCCGCGGGGCGCGGCTGATTTCAAATAGTCGTGCAACAACGCCGCGCCAATCGGCACCAGCACCACCTCGATGATGTCCATCGTCATTTTCAGCACGGACACCGTCACCAGTTCGCCTGCCAGCCATTGCATCAAGCGCGGCGTCATCAGCGGCGCGATCATCGTCGTGATCGCAGTGACCGTGACGGAGAGGACGAGATTTGACCGCGCGATGTAAGCCATGACATTTGACGCCAGCCCGCTGGAACACGAACCGATGAGAATGATTCCTGCCGCAATCTCCGGCTCGAAATGAAACAGCCGCGTGAGGCCGTAGCCCACCAGCGGCATTACTGAAAAATGGCAGAGGATTCCGACCAGCACCCCGCGCGGCGTTTTCACGATGCCCGTGAAATCTTTCAAACTCATCTGCGTGCCCATGCCGAACATCACGAACTGAATGATCACCAGCATCAGCCATTTATCCCGCAGGTTGAAATCACCCCACTTCAAGAATGCCGTCGGAAAAATCATCGCCGCCGTCACCGCCGCGATGATCCATGCCGTGAACTGATAACCGCGTAGTTTGGGGATGAACCGCAGACCGATCGCCAAGGCGACAGTGAGAAAAACTGCGAGCGGCTGCCAGAAGGGATTCATGAGGAAAAAGCTCCAGGCCCCAACATCCAACAACCAGAAAAATTCCAAGCATCAATCACCAAGGCCGCATCCGCGCGTCGGTTTGAAACTTGATGTTTGGTGCTTCTCTGGATGTTGGAGCTTGGAATTTGGAGCTTCATAATACCGTTGCCAGATAATCCACCGCGATGCCCGGACTCGCCAGAATCGGCACACGCTTATCTGTTGCCGCCAGCGTATCCACCACTCGCGCCATCGAAGCCTGCGCGAGCACGACCACATCTACTTGCTTCGACAACTCCTTCAGCGCCACTGCCACCTTTGCGTCATGCGTCGCGGCGTCACCACTCATCAACGCTTCAAAAGCGCCTTCGCATAACTTAGACGTGAGTTCAATTTGCTTCCCTGCGAGCGCTGCTCGGCGTTGGATTAAATCTGCCGTCGGCTCCAGCGTGGTCTTTAACGTGGCGATGACACCGATTCGCTTTCCAGTCGCCACCGCTTTGTCCGCCATCGGTTGATCCACGCGCAAGACCGGCACGCCCATCAACTTCGCGCCCGCCTCCACTGCCGGGCCAATGGACGAGCATGTGACCATGATGTAATCTGCACCCGCCAGTTCGGCGGATTCCAGATAGCCCGCCACGCGCCGCGCAATCGTCGCCGTGAGACTGCCCGCCTCGCGGATGCCTTTCACCAGCGAGTCGTCCGCGATGTTGAACACGTCCACGTTCGGCAGCTTTTCTTTGCAAAGTTGCGCAAACACCGGCACGAGCGTGGCCGATGTGTGAACCAATCCGAGTTTCTTGCGTTTCATAATTTGGAGCGCCGGTCTCCGACCCGGCCTGTTTCAATTCAGTGATCCCAACGCGCCGGGTCGGAGACCGGCGCTCCACATTACGCGGGAGGCTTCCCATTTTTCACTATCTCGAAATGATTCTCCGTGCCGACCTGTCCGCCCTTGAAAACAACCTCGCATCCATCCACCGGCGAACCGGGTGCCTGCGCCCGGCACAACGGCGCACCCGGCGTCAGCGGCGCGATCATCTCCAACGCTTCAATGCCCATCGCCCGCGCCGCGTAACTCGATGTGTCGCCGCCCGCGATGCAGATGCGGTGGACGTCGCTTTGTTCCACCGCGCCACGCAACACTTGGCCGAGCGCAGAACCCAGCACTTCTGCCGTGTGACCTTTGAGTTTGGTCGTGATACGCTTGTTCGAGCCGCTCTTGGTGGAATGAACAATGACGTTGCGGTTGTCTTGGAGAAATGTTGCCGCCGCCGCTGTCGCGCGCTGGATTTCTGCCGCCGCAGTTTTGGTGTTCGCTAACGCCATAGCATTCAACGGTACTTCCACAAAATCGTGTTTAAGTGCCCACGCAATCTGCCCGCTCGTCACTGGCGAGCAACTGCCCGAGCCGACGAGAATTTGTTTGGCTGGTGGGGCGAGCGTCCGTGCGAGCCGCTTTTTATTCCAAGCCGCCGCCAGTGCCATTTCGATTCCCGACGATCCGACAGAGAAAAGCGGGCGTCGCACACTTGCGTAGTCGTCAATCAACCCACCGATGAGGGCGAGGTGTTCGGCGGAGAGAGCGTCGAACAAAACCACGTCGGGTTTTGCGGCAAGAAGCAGCTTCAACGCAGTCCGTGCCTCTTTTGCTGGCACCGCTAGATTCAAAATGTCGAACAGCGCCACGCGCTTCTTAGTTTGATTGGCGAGATGCAATCGCAAATCCGCTTCCATCATCGGCGTGATGGGATGCTTGCTGATGGACGGATGCCGATCCAGCCGATGAATCGCGCCCGTGCTGCCGATGCCATACCGCGCGAAGTGCTGGCCGAAAACCGTGTAGCGTCCCAGCGCCGGGGCGGCCACGAGCAGTGGAATGAATTGAGCGGGAAAAATCTTTGCCGCCAAGTCCATCACGCGTCCGATGCTGCCGATGTGCGGCGCGGAATCGAACGTGGAGCACACTTTGTAGTGAACATGTCGCGGCTTCAGTTTCTTGAGCGCGAGTAAAGCTGGTTTCAGTTCGCGTTCCATCGCCTCTGGCGCGAGAGCGCGTGTTTTGCCTGCGACGCCGATGGCTTGCAGCCCGGGAATCTTTTTCAACTGCGTGAGCGTCGGCGGTTCGATGAACAACGCCGTGCGGATACCCGCGAGCGTGAGTTGCTCCAGCGCATCCGTCGAGCCGGTGAAGTCGTCGCTGTAAAATGTAAGAAGCAAAGGCATCAGGTGAAGCTCCAACATCCAAGCTTCAACATCCAGAGAAGCACCAAATACCAAACTTCAAACGCGCGTCGCACCGTTGCATTGGTGCCTGGTGCTTGAAG
Organism: Verrucomicrobiota bacterium; assembly: GCA_013140495.1. Taxonomy (GTDB): domain Bacteria; phylum Verrucomicrobiota; class Verrucomicrobiia; order Limisphaerales; family JADLHS01; genus JADLHS01. Next base: position 1,194 of record JABFSR010000266.1, on the reverse strand, counting down.
TTTCTCTGGAGCTTGGATGTTGGAGCTTGGAGCTTTTTTTACTTTTGGGCTTGGATGTTTCATTTCTTCCCAAACTTCGCCACGGACTTCTTCAACTCGGGATACTTCGCCGCCGCTTGCTCCATCGTCAGTCCCTCCACCGCCGCTTCCCACCACTTTTGCAACGAACGCACGCCCGCTGCCGGGCCTTCGGGATGCGCCATGATACCGCCACCGGCCATGTAGAGCAGATCAACGGTCTCCGTGCGGCGATACGTTTCGCACGCCTGTCCACCCCATTGGCCGGAGGAAACAACGGGCAAGACGGACATACCACCAAGCAACGGTTTGGCGCAGGCTTCCATCGAGCGCACCACAGAATCGTCGCTTTCCCAAAATTTATTCGCGATGCCGTTGACGTGAAGTTGGTCCACGCCCGCGAGCCGCCAGAGTTTTTGATACGCGGGGAATTCGATGCCGAGCAGGGGATGCCGATTCAACATGCCCCAGCCGTTTCGATGACCGTGAATCGCCAGCGCACCAATGTCGCAAATCTTTTTCGTGCCGCTCAAGCCGACGCTGTTGAGTGAAATCATCGCGCACGTTCCGCCGCTGCGAACGACCTTGTCGTAGTGGCGCTGCATCGCGTCAAGTTCGTCGCTGACGTTGAAGGCATACATGACCTTCTTGCCGGTGCGATCTGCGTGCGCGTTGATGACGCGCATGATGGCATCCACGCGCTCGTCGAACGGCGAGTGCGGCGGGTCCGCCATGAGTTCGTCGTCCTTGATGAAATCAATTCCCGCTTCGCAGAGAACCTTCACCAAGTCCGCCGTCTGTTGCGGCGACATGCCAATGCTGGGCTTGATGATCGTGCCGATGAGCGGACGTTGGAGTTCAAGCTTTAGCTTGTCCAGGCGATCATCAGGCGGGGAACAATCCCGCCAAGCGGCGCGGGATTGAACTCCAACATCGCCACAGATCAGCGCCCGCGTTCCGGTCACGCCAAACTTCGGCCCGCGAAAATGCTGCGCGAAAGACGGCGGCAATTCCACGTCCATCAGTTTCAGTCCGGTGAACTGCGTGAGTTCGTAGAGGTTGCCCTGAATCGTGGAGACGAGCGTGGGCAGATTGTGGCCCATGTTCTCCAGCGACCACGAGACGACGACTTCGGCGCGTTGGCAGTGTTGCGGGGCGCTGGGACCAGGGAGTGGT
>JABFSR010000283.1 GCA_013140495.1 Verrucomicrobiota bacterium | reverse complement strand
GGGCTGAGATGTCCGAGGTGGAACAATATGACGTTTCGCCTGCACAGGGGGAGTTTCACCGGTGTGCTCTTACACCGCGTGACGGCTTTGACCTGCGCCCACTCATCTACACAATGGCGCGGCTCCGCGGCTGGACGTTGCGCGAACTGACTCGAAGCCGCCACACGCTCGAAGATATTTACCTCCAAGTAACGAAGCCGGACGAGGAGGACGACCAATAATGCACGTTTTCCTGACGCTGTTGCGCCGCGAACTCGGCACCTTCTTCATGTCGTTGACCGGCTATGTCATCGTCGCTGCCACGACGTTTCTGGTGGGAGAAAGCTTTGCAGTGCTGATCAAAAATCTTGGCAGCGGGGTATCACCAGTACCGGTGACAGAGCTTTTCTATCGAACCTATTTCTTCTGGTTGATACTGCTGCTGGCCACGCCGGTGATCACGATGCGGCTCTTTGCATTGGAAAAATTCACCGGCACGTTTGAAACGTTGATGACCACACCGGTGGGAGATTTTCAAGTCGTGGCGGCAAAATTCATGGCAGCCTGGCTGTTCTATCTCATCGCATGGCTGCCAATGATTGCCTGCTGTTTCGTCATTCAACATTTCGCGCGTCAATCGGGCGCGCTCGAACCTGGCACACTGGGAGGAATGTTTCTCGGCATCGCGCTCGTCGGCGCGCTGTTCATTTCCATCGGCTGCTTCGCATCGGCAATCACGAACAATCAAATGGTTGCTGCCATGGTGACGTTTGCGGTGGGCGTAAGCCTGTTCTCGCTTGCCTACGTGGCGGACGGCTTGAGCGTGGGCACGGACTGGCAATCGCAGGTCATGGGTAAATTCGCGCTCTTCCATCAAATGCAGGACTACGCGCGAGGCGTCGTGGATTCGCGGTCGGTGGTTTTTCTAACGACCATGACACTGTTCTTCCTGTTCCTGACGTTGCGCGCCGTGGAGAGCCGGCGGTGGAAATGACATGAGCGACGACACCCAAAAGCCACGCCAGAGTTTTTCCCCGGGCAGAAAATGGACCGTGGGCTTCGATGTCGTCCTGCGCACACTTGTCGTGCTGGCCGTGCTTGTGATGGCAAATTATCTGGCCGGGACATTTTTTATCAGGCACAGCCTCAGCGACCAGACGCGGATGGAACTCTACCCGCGCACGCTCAACCTTCTCCGCACGCTCACCAACGAAGTCGCCGTCACGATCTACTATGACCGGGAAGACCCGCTCTACACCCACATTGACGCTTTGCTGCGCGAGTATCGGGCGGCGAACCCAAAAATCCGCGTGCGGACGGTGGATTACCTGCGCGACGCTGCAGAAGCCCAAAAGGTCAAAACCACCTACAAGCTCGCTGATGCCGCGAACGAAAACGACAAGAACCTGGTCATCTTTGATTGCGACGGGCGTTTGAAGGTCATCCCCGGAAACGCTCTCGCGGACCGAAGCTACGTTCACCTGAGCTCGACCAATTCCAGCGAACCTCAGTATGAATTGAAAACCATCGCCTCGCGCGGTGAGATGCTCTTCTCCGGCGCCATACTTACCGTGACGACCCCTCGCCAGTTGAAGGCCTATGCGCTCCAAGGTCGTGGCGAACACAACATGAATGGAAGCGATGAAGTTTCCGGCTACCTGACCTTCAAGTCGGTGCTCGGTCAAAACTCCATCCAACTCGATCCGCTGTTTCTTGGGGGCACGAATCCCGTTCCGCAGGATTGCAGCCTGCTTATCATTGCAGGCCCCGCAAAGGAATATCCGGCAGCAGAGATCGAAAAGATTCAGAAGTATCTTGAAGGAGGCGGACGGATGTTTCTTTTGTTGAACTCAGGCCAGAACTCACAACGGCAGATTGGACTGGAGAAAGTCCTGACTTCGTGGGGCGTGCGGATTGGAAATGGCGCAGTTCGCGACCCGGCCCACTCGGCGTCACCACAACAATACGACGTTACCGTGGCAGCGTTTTCACAACATCCCGTCAGTGCGCCATTGATAGGCTCACGGATGAATCTCATTTCACCCCTGCCCGTTCTCCGGAATGCCACGGACTCAAAAGTTTCTGATGCGGCACAAGTTTCGGTGCTCATCGCAAGCGAGGAATCTGCCAAGGTCGCCGGTGAACCCGCAGCCAATGCTGAACGTATCCCGCTCGCTGTTGCGGTTGAAAAAGGAAACGTGAAAGGCGTCGTGACTGCGCGTGGCACAACGCGGATGGTTGTGGTGGGCGATTCCTATTTCCTGGGCAATGGCTGGATCAAGATGGAATCCAACGCTGAATTCGCGAGTCACGCGGTGAACTGGCTTCTTGATCGTTCCCAACTGCTCGAAGGCATTGGCCCTCGTCCCATGAAGGAATTTCGACTCTCGCTGACTCAATCTGAAAGCCGGACGGTTCACTGGCTGTTGCTTGGCGCTCTCCCCGGAAGCGTGCTGCTGGTCGGAGTGCTGGTCTGGTTGCGGCGCAGGAATTGATCATTGCATCGCCGCAGCCTTTGCGCGCTCAATGAACAACTTCACCTTGGCCGGGTCTTTTTTGCCAGGAGACATTTCCACGCCGCTTGAGACATCCACGCCAAATGGTTGAACCAAACTCACCGCGCCGCCCACATTGTCGGGAGTCAACCCTCCTGCGAGAAAAATTGGGCGACCAAGCTTTCGCGCCTCAATGGCGAGCTCCCAGTTGAATTTCTCGCCCGTGCCGCCAAGAGCGCCCGGAGAGTAGGCGTCCAACAACCACGCGTCCGTGTTGTAATCCGCCAGCGCACGAAGCGACTCTGCGTCTCGCACTCGAAACGCCTTCATGCTCATGACTCCAAACTTCGTGCAAAACTCCGGCGTCTCTTCGCCATGAAATTGAAGAAGGCTCAAATTGCACTCGGCGATGGCACGCGTGACGAGTTCCTCCGTAGGATTCACAAACACGCCCACCTTCACCACGAACGGTGAAATGCTCCGCGCGATTTCTGCCGCCGTCTCCAGTGTGACATGACGTGGGCTTTTGTCATAGAACATCAACCCGATCAAATCCGCTCCAGCGCCGGCAGCAGCCTGTGCGTCAGCGACACTCGTAATCCCGCATATTTTTACCTGGATGCTCATTCTACCTGGTATTCTGCCTTAGCAACCCGGCGGTATCGTAGAAGAGAATCGAAATTGCGCAAAGCGCGGTTTGATTTATTCTCCAACACGGCTTTGTGGCCCCATAGCTCAAATGGATAGAGCAGCGGTTTCCTAAACCGTTGATTCCCGTTCAATTCGGGATGGGGCTACCAGCGCGAAACCAAGCATGAAAATGGGTGATTCTTGTGGGTCTGAATACCCACTGGACGGCAATAGTCTATTCTGGTGTATTGGTTGGCTAATGACACAGAAAGGTTGAACTGATGAAAACTATAACCACAAAACTTTCGGTCCTTGCCCTCGCCGCCTTGCCGCTTCTGGGCGGATGCACGCAGCCAGAGCACAACGCTTCCGTACCGGTCACTCAGCAAACAGTGGCTGAATCTACGCCACCGCCTGCACCCGTGCTCGCGGAGCCTGTCGCCAAAGCCGAACCTGCACCCGGCACACCGCCACAAGCGCCACCCCTGATTCTCCAGTCCGCCCCTGCCCTCGCTGAATTCTCCAAGCTCGCACAGGCTGGCGTGGACGAAGGGGTGATGCTTTCCTACGTCACCAATTCAACCCAGTTGTTCAATGCCACCGCCGATCAGATCGTTTATCTCAACGACCTCGGTGTGCCCGGCAATGTCATCACTGCGATGATGCAACATGACCAGAGCTTGAAACAGTTCTGGGCTGGCAATGCAACACAATCAGCTCCTGCGGCTCAAACAGCCGCACCTGCCCCGGCAACGACAGAGACAGTGGCTGCTGCGCCAACTTATGTAAATCCACCTCAACCCGAAACCGTGGTGGCTGCTCCGTCACAACCGACAACAGTCGTGAACAACAATTATTTCTCCGACTCGCTGTCACCTTATGGAACGTGGATTGAAGTCGAGGGTTATGGTCGCTGCTGGCAACCCACGGTGGTCGTCGTCAATCGCGGCTGGCGTCCATACTGTGACGGTGGACGCTGGGTTTACACAGATGCTGGCTGGTATTGGCTGTCTGATTATTCGTGGGGCTCGACGGCATTTCACTACGGTCGCTGGTTTAGTCATCCACGATGGGGCTGGTGCTGGTGGCCGGACACGGTCTGGGCGTCCTCGTGGGTGAGCTGGCGTTACTCGGGCGATTATTGCGGCTGGGCGCCTTTGCCTCCGCATTGCGGCTATCGCAGCGGCATTGGCTTCACCTATTACGGACGCTCGGTCTCGGCGAGTTTTGATTTTGGTATTGGCTGGGCGTGGTTCAACTATGTGCCCTGGGGACGCGTCTGCGATCCTAGACCGCGCCGTTATTGCGCGCCGACAACCCAGATCACACAGATCCACAGGAATACAACCATCATCAACAACTACGGTTCGGGTCGCAATAATACCGTGGTCAACAACGGTGTGACGCCCGCCCGCTTTCGTGAACTGGCCAAACACGAAATCAAACCCATCCAACTACGCGAAGATCATCGCGAAATCCGCAATGGTCGCCGCGAACAAATCTCTCCCGACGGCGGCACGCTGACGGTCAACCGTCCACAGGTAGGTGAACTCCGCGGAAACGGTCGCCGTGATCGCGAACCCGGAACGCACAACGGTGCGTCGCCCGTCGCCAATTTCACACCAGCGCACGCTGTTCAGCCAGCGATCACATCACCACGCGCTACACCATCCGCGCCAGTCGCCAACACGCCTTCCGTTCAACCGCGATCATCCAGCCTGCCAAAGGGCCATGATCGCATTTTGGAAACACAAAACAAAGAACGCGGGAACACAGACCACAACAACCGTCCCAATCATGGTGACAATCAAACAGCTACGACTCCGGTTACGGTCGCGGCGCCGACCGTCCAGTCTCCATCGGTTCAACCGCACAGATCCGAACCTACGACAGGTCGCCAGCGTGTCGAGGAACGGCGAAATACGACCGTGCAACGCCAAACTCCGCCGACATCAACCGCACCGGTCAACACTCCGAACGCGCGGGTTTCTGCACCTCAACCCCAGCAGCAACCTCAAGTCGCGCAACCTGCGCCGACGGCAAATCCAACCCGTGTCTGGTCGCAGCCGCAACAACCTGTGCGCGTGGAAACCCAGCGGCAGATCACGCCTCGAAACGTGGAACGCCAGCAGGAACGCGCTCCGAGCCGGGAGGCGCAACAGATTCGCACCGTGCCGATGCCAGCGCCCACAACTCCTGCCGCACCGCGCTTCACACCTCAACCCCAGGTATCGGCACCAGTCGTTGCCACACCGCGCGCACAAACAATCGAATCGCGCCCGGCCCCTGCGGCTGCGCCGGCACGAACCGAATCTCGCGGCGAATCCCGCTCCGAATCCAGGAAATCAAATTCGAGCAATACCGATTCGAACAATGGCCGTCGGAATCGTTGAATATCCCAGCCTGATGACTCCAAAGTTCGCCGCGTTCACCCACCGGCAGTCGCTCGCTTCCTTCTGAACCCGAAGTTCGGGGTTAAACGCTCTGGATCATGAAAAGCGCAGAATGGGAAGCATTGAAGGCCCGCCTGAAAACCGGGAGATGTTCATTTCCGGAAATTGCATGGGATTGGCAGAATCACCAATTCACGTGACTAAATTAGCATTGTCATCCTGGCGATGAAGGTCTAGGGTTCGCGAAACTTGATTTGGCGTATGACGGACGAAAAAAGAGACTCAACCACGTCCAGCGACCTGCTGAAGAACTCGACCCTGTATCGTGAGTTCCAGGCAGAACGCGAGGAGATACTGCGTCACAAATGGATTGAATCCGAAAAGGCGGGCCACGACATCGGGTTCGAGCGTGCGCTGACCGATTGGATCGTGAAGCATCGCTCCAAATGGCGGAAGTCCCGGCATCACACGAATCATTGATTGTCCAAAACCAGACGCTCCTTTAAGGCGGCCCGGCGAGGCTTCCAAGGCGCAACATGACAAGCACACTTTCAAAAACGAACAAGCCTCAGCGGCCAGTTCGTTTTTTTCTTTGCACACGCTGCCAGGCGACACAATGTTCACCTCATGCCTGAATCCACTGTCATCCTGAACGCCATCGGCATCCAGCGTGCCCTCACCCGCATTGCCCATGAAATCACCGAGCGCAACGAAACTACGTCTGACATTGTCCTCGTTGGCATTCAACGGGGCGGCATGCCGCTCGCGGAACAACTCGGCAAGCTTCTCGCGAGCATCGTAAATCATCCCATCCCGGTTGGCTCACTGGACGTGAACATGCACCGCGACGATCTCGATCAACGCGCCGCGCCCAGGATTCATCCAACGCAAATCCCGTTTGACGTGAACGGAAAGACCGTCGTGCTCGTGGACGACGTGTTGTTCAGCGGTCGCACCATCCGCGCGGCGATGGATGCGCTGAATGATTTTGGCCGCCCAAAACGAATTCAACTGGCCGTGCTGATTGACCGTGGTCATCGCGAACTGCCGATCAAGGCTGATTTCGTTGGCAAGAATCAACCCACAACGCTCACGGAAAAAATCCAGGTCCGACTGGGTGAAATCAGCGGCGAAAACGAAGCCGTCCTGCACCGACCATGAGTTGGAATCGCAAACATCTGCTCGACATCGAATCGCTATCTGCCAGCGAGATCAATACCGTGCTCGACACCGCACGGGCGTTCAAAGCCGTCGGCGAACGGGCGATCAAGAAAGTTCCTGCTTTGCGCGGTAAAACCGTCGTCAACCTCTTTGTCGAGCCATCCACCCGCACGCGCACCAGTTTCGAGCTTTCGGAGCAACGTCTCTCGGCGGACATCATCAACTTCACCGCCGAAGCCTCGTCCCTCAAGAAAGGCGAATCGCTCAAGGACACGGCCAAAAATCTGGAGGCCTTGAACGTGGACTTCATCGTCATCCGGCACAGTGCCGCAGGCTCTCCACATTTTCTCGCCCGTGAACTTGATGCCCACGTCATCAATGCCGGAGACGGTTCGCACGAACACCCAACCCAGGCGTTACTGGATGCATTCACGATCCGGGAGCGCAAGGGAACCATAGCGGGCCTGAACGTAACAATTCTTGGCGACATCCTTTATAGCCGCGTGGCGAGATCGAACATCTGGGCGCTGACCAAGCTTGGCGCCAAGGTGACGCTGTGCGGCCCGGCCACACTCGTGCCACGCACGTTCGAGCAGATGGGATGTCGCGTGACGCACAACGTGGACGAGGCCATCCGCGAAGCAGACATCATTCATCTGCTCCGCATCCAGCACGAACGGCAGCGCAAGACGATGTTTCCAAGCATTGGCGAATACACCCAGCTCTTCGGCCTCAACAAGCAGCGACTGGCTGCAACAAAGCCTGATGCCCTCATCATGCACCCCGGCCCGGTGAATCGCGGTGTGGAAATTGACAGCGACATTGCTGACAGCGTGCGCTCGTTGATTCTCGAACAGGTGACGAACGGTCTGGCCGTGCGAATGGCGGTGTTGTTCCTCGTGAACGGAGGCAAGGGCGCGCAGGAAGTTTCAACAGGGTAGTCGCGGCGTACGACGAATTCACGGAGGGCGGACCGCCGAGTCCGCGTGTTTCGAGGATCAAAACAGGGACTTGCGAACTCGGCAGTGGCTTCACCGCGCCATGCTTCTGCGGCTTGGCGTTTGTCCGTCACGACACCGACATCGCTCCGATGTCATAACGCCGGACAGAAAATGCCCGCGTCCGACGATCAGATCGCCGAGGCGCGGGGTGAAGAGATCAAGCTGCAGCCGCTTGCGAAATGATTATTTCTTGGGGCTACATTTAGCGCAATGAGCGCAATCGGTTTTGGCATCGGTACAGCATTGCATGCCACAGGAGGCCTTGGCAGCAGAACCACTGGCTTTGCAGCAGGTGGAGGATTTGCAGCCGGCAAGCAGCAAGGTG
>JABFSR010000156.1 GCA_013140495.1 Verrucomicrobiota bacterium | reverse complement strand
CTGAAATCCGCCGGGGCATTGCACCAAGTATTCTGTGGGCGGCGATCACGACCATTGCAGCATTTCTCGTTTTGAACTTCGGTGGTCTGCCGGGTCTCGCGCAACTTGGGTCGCTTGTCGCCATTGGCGTGGTGCTTTCGGCGTTGGTGATGATCTTCGCATTTCTGCCGCCACTGTTTCCCGACCGACGCAACTCTCCCGGGAGCGCTGGCGTCTCGTCGGCGAGTTCTCCCAATCCAGTCCAAGAAACACGCCGGCGAGACGCCGGCGCTCCCGGGGCGGCGCGCATCAAACTCGTATTCGCCATCAGCGCCGCGTTGATTGTTTTCTGCGTTGTCACATTGCTGTCCGGTCTGCCGCAAATGGATGGCAGTTCTACTGCGTTGCAACCGCGTGACAGTCAGGCCTACGCAGCGCTCGAAGCCATCAAGGATAATCTCAACCAAAAGCGTGATCCGCTCTGGCTTGTCGTCGCCGGACGCAATGAAAGCGAAGTCGCCCGCCGTCTCGATGCCGTGCAGCCAGCACTCAATCAGGCCGTGTCCAACGGTGTGCTTGGCGGGTTCACCATTCCGACGATGCTCTGGCCCCGACCGGAATCACAGTCAGTCAATCGAGCGACAGTCCAGCAGCTTGTTGCGCGGCGAGAGGCGTTTCACACCGCTGCATTTGCGGGTGGCTTTTCGACCGACGCACTCGGCTTGACCGACAGTCTGCTGGACACATGGCAACGAGCATCCATGACAACGAATGTCTTTTGGCCTACGAATGCGCTATGCAGTTGGATTCTCGACAAACTGGTCGCGCGCGAAGTGACGAACTTCTACGCGGTCGGGTTTCTTTTCCCGCCAACGAACTCGATGAACGCAAGTGCGCTCGCCGAGTTGGGAACACAACTCCCGCAAGGCGGCGTCTGGCTCGCTGGGTGGGAATTGCTTGGTGGCACGGTGCTTGGTGTGGTGAAGCAAAACATGTGGAAGCTCGTGTTGCCGATGATGGGGCTTGTGTTGCTCTCTCTCTGGTTCGCGTTTCGACAATTGCCGGAAATTATTCTCAGCCTCGGTATTCTGTTCATCAGCGGGCTTTGTTTGCTCGCGGTTATGAGGCTGGCCGGTTGGTCGTGGAATCTTCTGAGCCTGATGGCTGTGCCGCTGATTCTCGGCACGGGTGTGGATTACAGTCTTTTCATGCAACTCGCTCTGCGGCGGCATCACGGCGACTTGCTCGTGGCGCATCAGTCGGTGGGGCGGGCGTTGCTGTTGTGCGGAGGAACGGCAGTGGCAGGATTTGGATCGCTTGGACTTTCAAGCAACGCAGGCATGGCGAGCCTTGGCCGGGTCTGTGCGGTGGGCATTGCCGCGAACATGCTCATCTCGGTGTTCCTGCTTCCGGTCTGGTGGCGGACATTCGCTAGCGGCAAGTGCGAGTCACCTGACGTGCCACGCACGACACCATCCAGTCTCTACGGAGCAAAACTGTGGTGGCTCGGGCTTGTCGTGGCGCGTTGGCTGCCGATGGGTGTTTGCGAAACATTGGCACGTACCGCCGGTTCGATCTATTGGCTTATTGCTCCCCACCGTCGCGAAGTGGTGATTCAAAACCTGTTGCCGGTGTTGAATGGAGATCGCCCTGCGGCGGAGAAGGCGGCCCGCACGTTGTTCACCAACTTCGCAATCAAGGTTGCCGACCTCTGGCATTTCGAGAGCGGCACCGCAGTGGATCGCTGGCTGGGCGAGTGGAACGGGTGGGAGGTGTTTCAGTCTGCGAGCGGGCGTGGGCGCGGCGTGTTGTTTGTGACGCCGCATTTGGGCAACTGGGAGTTCGGTGGTGCGTTCATGGTGAAGAAGGGCGTAAAGATGCTGGTGCTCACGCAAGCGGAGCCGGACGAGCGGTTGACGGAACTGAGGCAGAGTTCGCGCGCACGCTGGGGGATTGAAACGCTCGTCGTCGGCCAGGATGCGTTCGCGTTTGTTGAAATCATCAAGCGACTGAACGAAGGTGCGACGGTGGCGTTGCTGGTGGATCGTCCGCCAGCGCCTACGGCGGTGACGGTGGAATTATTTGGCAGACCGTTTCAGGCTTCCAACGCAGCGGCGGAACTGGCGCGGGCGTCCGGTTGCGCAATTGTCCCGGTGCAAGTTGTGAGGAAGGACGGGCATTACTCGGCGCAGATTCTGCCAGAGATTCAATATGACCGGGGTGCGATTGGAAGTCGTGAGGCGCGCGTTCAACTGACACAGGAAATCTTGCGTGCGTTCGAGCCGTCCATTCGACAGCATGTCGAGCAATGGTATCACTTTGTGCCGGTATGGACGATGGGGAAAAAGCTCCAACCACCAACTTCCAAGCTCCAATGAATCTCCAAACTCCAAACACCGATCAATTTTACGTGCGGATTTTTCGCATTGGAACTTGGTGTTTGAAGTTTCTTTGGAGCTTGGTGCTTGGTGCTTGGTGCTTTCGTGTCGCTGCGGTTGACACCAATGCTGTCGTCACAGGCTGGCTCGCCGCTCAAACGAATCTGCATACCTGGGAGGCGGACTTCATTCAGACGCGGACGCTCAAGACACTGACGAAACCACTTTTTGCCACAGGTCACCTGCGCTTTGCCACACCGAATCGTTTTCGGTGGGAGCTGCTCACACCTTCGCAGACGATCGCCATGCGTGACGCTGATGAGATGTGGGTGATCTATCCGTTGCTCAAGCGTGCGGAACGCTATCCGCTCAATACAAAAACGTCAGGCGAATGGCGCGACGCGCTATCGCTGCTTGAAGCGGGTTTTCCTCGCGACCGGGCGGAGTTTGATTCGCAATTCCGTTTGCTCTCACTCACGGAAACGAACGGCTCGTGGCAACTGGGGCTTCAGCCCGCAAGCGCGTTCGCCCGGAAGATGATGAGGGAGATAACCGTTGGTCTGGCAACAAATGACTTTGCGCTGACCAGCACGGAGATGACGTTTATTGACGGCTCGCGGATGCGGAATGATTTCACCAATGCGGTAATGAATCCAAACTTTGATCAAAAGGTCTTCCAGTGGATTCCAGATGCTGACTTCAAAATCACCGAACCTTTGGGCAGGTAGGGGAGCCGATTTGGAAATCGGCGTCCCGTCACTTCAGTTCGCGAATATAGAGGTTCTTGAAATACACGACACTTTTATGCGCCTGGAGTTCAAGCTGCCCGGTTGGATACAGCGGCTTGCCGTTCTCCCAATAATTTTCAAGCGTATTGGCGCGGGCTACGATATCGCCGTTGAGGAAGATGTGGAGCTTGTCGCCGACCATTACGATGTGAAAACGATTCCATTCCCCTATGGGTTTGTCTGAAACCTGAAACGGTTTGCTCAGGTTTGACTTGTTGTTGTAAAGACCGCCGGAGCCAATTTCACTGCCACTCTGCGCTGGTTGGGTGAACGGATCCCAGATTTGAACCTGCGGCGTGCCGCGCAAATAGAGCCCACTGTCGGCATGAGGCTCGATCTTCCAATCTGCAAACATCTCGAAGTCGGCGTAGTTGCTCGTTGTGCAGAGATTGTCGAAATTCGTTCCACGATAGACGAGCGCACCGTCCTCCACCTTCCAGTTTTCTGCCGCGACCGCGTCTGCCTTTTGTTGTGCGGCAGCAAGCGTGGCTGCATCCGTTGCAGCGCGCTTTTTTGGATCTCCGACGAGACCTTTCCAACCCTCTAGGTTTTTGCCGTTGAACAATGCCTTGAAGCCGGCCGGTGCTGTATTGTTCTCCTCGGCGCGCGGCGTAAGTTCCTTGATGCGAATGTTGCGGAACTCGACGTAGTCGTTGTGGCCGAGGAAGCCGATATGGCCGCGATCGCGAAACAGGCCCGGGTGCTTGAGAATCTTGTCGGCATCCGTGACGGAGTTGAGGCTCGCGTCCAGAATGGTGCGCCCGTTGAGAACGACTTTGATCTGGCGTCCGTTGGCAATGATTTCCTCGAAGTTCCACTGGCCGGGAGGTCGGAGCGCGCCTTTGCGGGCCGCGATGACGCCATAGACCGAGCCATGAAATTGTTCGGGCTTGAGCTTGCCCCATTTGCCGGCATCAGCCGCGCCTTCTTCAAGGATTTGGATCTCCATTCCCTCGTAGGCGGCATCGCCTTGGAGCGGCGCGCGAATGCCGATCCCATTGTTACCGCCTTCTTCGAGTTTGAATTCAAAACGCAGAACAAAGTCGGCATATTCCCTCTCGGTCAAAAGATTCCCGCCGCCGCCCCTGGCGCAATAGATCACGTTGTTGGTGACACCGTAGCCATCGCCAATTTTGCCCACGAGCGTCCAGCCTTTGAGTGATTTGCCATCGAAGAGGCTGGTGAATCCGGTTTCGGACTTGAACGTGGCGCAACCGGTGATGAATGCGAGTGCGGCCAGTCCGACGAGTGAGAATTTGGAAAGAGCCTTTGCAGCGTGAGCGAGTGAGAGGATTCGTTTCATTGTGTGTCGGATTGCCAGCGCGAGCGTTTGCAAAATTGCACCGTGTGTCAAGCGGGGGATTTGTTTGCGTCGGACTTGTCTGGCCAGGGACAGGTCAGGGGAATGATTGGCAGTGGAATTGAAGAATTCCTATTCCCCTGGCAAACATTCCCCTGATTTGGTCGGTGTTGCCTGGTTTGGAATCAGGCGGAGGAAAAAAAAAGGGACGGCGCGAACGCCGTCCCCCGACTCATGAAATGTTGCGACAGGTTTTACTCGGGCTTTTCGCCCTTGGGACCTTTGCCCTTGCCGGGTCTGCCGGGCTTTCCTTCGTTTCCGGGGCCGCCGGGGCGGTTTTGCTCACGGATTTTTTCCCATTTGGCATATTGTTCGGCGGTGAGAATCTCCTTCATCTTGGCCTGCGTCTCGCCACGGAGTTCCTTCGCTTTTTCGCGGCGGGCTTCGGGTTCGAGATCGCGGAGTTCGCGCGTCTTTTCGGCCTGTTCCTTCATGACTTCGCGAACCTTGATTTTCTGTTCGTCGGAGAGGCCGAGTTCCTCGGCGACCTTGGCCGCGCGTTCCTTCATGGCTTCTCGGCGTGGCCCTGCGCCAGGACCTTGCCCGGGGCCGGTACGCTCGGGTTTGGCGGGTTTGTCTTCCGCGCGTAACGCGGGACTGAGAGCAACCATCGCTCCCAAGACAACCGCAACCATCCAATTGACTTTGTTCGTTTTCATAATTGTTGTTTGTTCTCGTTGTTACTTTTTTGCGCACCGTTCAGGTGCTGTCATTACGAATTGAGAGACGCAGATGGCGCGGGATGGTTACAGGATTTTTCAGGTTGGGAAAATCTGCGCGTGACTTTGCGCGTGTGACCTGAAACATTTTCGCCCGTTTATGAGAATAATCGCATTGATTTGCACTGTCGGACTGGCGCTCGGTGTTGTTGCCGTGCGTGCGGATGAACCTAAAAAAGAAACAAAGTCCGAGCCCACTGGGACGGCAAAGGAAACCGCGAAAGTAGAGAAACCTTCATCCGCTTCGCCGGGGTTTACTGATCCCGCCAAACTTACGGAAAAAGCGCCTGAGACTTTCAAAGCTCAGTTCGACACAACCAAGGGGAAGTTCACCATCGAAGTCACCCGCTCGCTTTCGCCAAATGGTGCTGACCGCTTTTACAACCTGGTACGCTCCGGCTACTTCAAGGACGTTGCTTTCTTTCGCGTGATCTCCGGTTTCATGTGCCAGTTCGGTATCCACGGCGATCCGAGCGTTTCGGCAAAATGGCGCGAAGCAGCGATTTCAGACGACCCGGTCAAGGGCAACAACGCGAGGGGTGCTATCACCTTTGCCACCGCAGGGCCCAATACGCGTACCACGCAGTTGTTCATCAACTTTGGCGACAACAGCAACCTTGACGGCATGGGTTTCTCTCCTTTCGGCAAAGTGACCGAGGGCATGGATGTGGTGGACAAGATAAACAATGAGTATGGCGAAGGCGCTCCCCGTGGTCGTGGACCCCATCAGGGTCGCATACAGGCCGAAGGCAACGCCTACTTAAAAAAGGATTTCCCCAATCTCGATTACATCAAATCCGCAACCATCCTCCAAGCCGACAACAACAAGTAATCCCAACCCGCAAAATCAATGAGCGAAGCAGCCATCATCAAAACCTCCGAGGGCGAAATGATCCTCGAATTCTGGCCGGACGTCGCGCCGGGCCATGTTGAAAACTTCAAGAAGCTTGCACAGCAGGGCTTCTACGATGGCACATGCTTTCACCGCGTGATCCGGGATTTCATGATTCAGGGTGGCGATCCGCTGACCAAGGATGAATCCAAACAGCGCGCGTGGGGCACTGGCGGACCGGGTCATCAGATCAAGGCCGAGTTTAACGACAAACCGCACACACGCGGGGTGCTCTCGATGGCACGTTCGAATGATCCCAACTCGGCAGGTTCTCAATTCTTTATCTGCCACGGGGAACCGCGCTTTCTGGACCGTCAATACACCGCGTTTGGAAAGTTGATCAAAGGCGATGACGTGCTGGAAAAAATTGCCACCACACCTACCGCGCCGGGAGATCGCCCGCTCAAGCGCATGAATGTGGAGAGCGTGAAAATCGTGCCGCGCGATTCCGTGAAGTAATTCGTTGATCCGATTTATCGCGGATGAGGCAATGGCTTCATCCGCGATTTTTTTGAAATGAACACAACCGAACTTGCCGGCCTGCTGGTTACGATGGGTTGTCCACGCGAAAAAACTGTCGAGATGGCGGCGCAACTGGAGAAGCGTGCGCGTCAACTCGCGGAAACCAAAGGCCGCAGTTACGAGGAGGCGCTTGTGCATCTTCTTGGCTTGATGAAACAAGGCTGGGCCGCGCAGGGCAGGGTGGAATGACTTGATTCAGCGGTTGCCGTCCAGACACTCTCACACCAATGATAAAACCTTGGAAGCAGATCGGTACGAAGCAGCTCGGAAAGTTCAGAATCTTCGATGTGCGGGCCGACCGGAAAATCTCGCCGCGCACAAAAGTTGAGC
The DNA here is from genome assembly GCA_013140495.1 of Verrucomicrobiota bacterium. GTDB lineage: Bacteria > Verrucomicrobiota > Verrucomicrobiia > Limisphaerales > JADLHS01 > JADLHS01. The sequence goes on along the minus strand of JABFSR010000156.1, from coordinate 29,120 downwards.
ATGATTTCTTTGTGATCGGCTGCGCGAACTGGGTGAACGTCCTTGCGATTACCCCCGACCAGAGGCTCGTGATGGTGCAACAATATCGGCACGGTTCGAATACAGTGGAGTTGGAGATTCCCGGCGGCATGATTGACAAGAAGGATGCGTCACCTGTGACTGCGGGTGTGCGGGAGCTGCGCGAGGAGACAGGCTATGCGGGAAAGAAGGCGCGACTGGCTGGAAAGATTTTTCCGAATCCGGCTATCATGTCGAACATCTGCTACACCGTGATCGTGGAGAATTGTCAGTGTGTTCACCCGGTCGAGTGGGATTCCGGTGAAGATATTGTTACAAAGTTAGTGCCACTGGCGGACATTCCGAAACTGGTCGGTCAGGGAAAAATCCAGCATTCGCTTGTGGTTGTGGCGTTGTATTACCTGGAACTTTGGCAGCGTGGCCTCGGCAAGAAACTGAGGTGACTACAATGGCCAAACCCTGGCCAGACCCGAGTATTCTTGGTCGCCCGCTTTTTCACGCTGGAAGTCGTAAACAAGCACTCGCTTACGCTATCGCAGGTTGCTTTTGGAACTGCGCAAGAAATTCCTGCACCGTCTCCGCGAACAGCGTTGGATTTTCAAGGTGCAATCCGTGGGATAAGTCTGGCAGTGTCACGCGACGCGCATTCGGGATGGCCCTTTGCATTTCCTCAATCGTGATACGGAAGATGGCCGGAGTGTGCTCGCCGTCCAGGAGCAGGGTGGGCGGTTTTATCGCGGCGGCGTGCTGCGGCGTGAACAGAGAATCCGCTCTCATTTCTGCCAGCATCGGTCCTAGAGTGGAGAGATTGTCGAGCATCACTTCCTGTCCGAGTGCCGGGATGCGTTCCGCGCCGTTGGTGCCGAGAATAATATTCAAGAATTCGTGCAATGCGCGGACGCGTTGCCCCTGCTTCAGCAGTTCAGGGACGTGGGCAGATGCGGCGGCGGCCTCGGCTTCAGCCTGTTTTCCTTCAGCGCTGAATTGCAAGAGTGGGAAGAGGGACGGCTCTGCGAGCACGAGGGATTTGACAAGTCCGGGGCGCTGCAATGCCGCCACCGCGCAGAGGGCAGCACCGTAGGAATGACCCGCGAGATGTGACGGACCGAAATGTTCCATAACGCCCAGCAAATCCGCCGTGTGAATCGCCGCAGTGTAGCCAGCGTCGTTGGTTGCACCGTAAAGTGGGTAATGCCAGCGACGGCTGTAAGTCACGACGCGATACCTTGCGGCAAGTTTTATCGCGACGCTTTCCCATGATCGAAGATCTCCGATCGCGCCATGAACCAGGATTATAGTCTGCCCCTCACCGCGCTCCACACAGGCCAGCTCGGTGCCATTGACTTGAAGTGAATTCATACTTTCGGAAGTCGCACCCATGCGACACCGAAAGCAAAGCAAAAGCCGAGCCCGACAACGACTTGGAACAAAATGCCTTGTGGCAGCTCAAAATTGTCCAACAATCGCGAAACAAAGTTACGACTTGGACACTTTGCCGTCGCGCAACTGCTGTTTGCGGTCCTCCAATTCCGCCTGCAAGTCCCTGCGTTCGGACACAAGCCGGCCTTCAAGTTCTTGAACCTTCTCAAACTCGCCAGCCTCGGCGGCTTTACCGATGTCGGCCTTCAGTGCGATCTCTCGTTCAGCGATCTTCGCCTTGTACTTTGATTCCAGATCGGCGAGTTTTTTCTTCTGGGCGTCGGTGATCTTCACTGTGGGCGAAGACTTGTCCAATCGTTCCATTGCCAGTTCGTATGCAGATTTCATTTTATTGTTAAAGGTAACTGTCCGGTTCACTTTTTCTTCCACGGCATGTCGGGAATGTTCTGTGGAGGCTTCATCGGTGGCGGCTGTGGTCTGGCCATTGCCAGTTCCGGATCGCTGTTGGCTGGTGGTCCGCCTTTCGTTGACGCATCCTCCCGCCAGGAAGCGATGCGCGCCTGCAAGCCGTGATGTTCTGCGCGGGTTTTATCGCCGGACTTCATGTAAAACAGTGAGAGGTTCGTATGAACCAACTGCTCCCTGGGCTTCAGTTGCTCTGCCTTGTGACCCTCGGCAATGGCGGTGCTGAAATCGCCCTTGCGATAATGCGCCATGCCCAGCGACAGTTGTGCGTCAAAGTGCTCCGGCGCTTCAGCAAGAATCGCCTTCAACTTCTCAATCGCGCTGTCGAACTCGCCCGTGCTGAAGTCAAACATCGCGTCGTCGTATCGTTCTTCGAGTGCCATTCGGTTTCCGGTAACTGACGCTAGCCTAGTTGAAACAACTGTTGCAAGCACGCTCGTGAATCAAGGCGCGAAAACATTGCCAATTCTCAACTTGCCAACCTGCGCACGTGGAATCAGAATCGCCTCAATGCACCCGAGATGCTTGAACCTTCTGCCGGGAATGGGACGGTTTGGTGTCAAGTGAAGGTGTTTCACCGCATGAAATCATTGGTGCAATTGCAACAGCGACCGCCAGGGGATGAAGTGCGTGGCACCGGGGCGGGACGCACGGCATTCTCCCTGATCGAACTGCTTTTCGTGATGCTCATCATCATGATTCTGTTCACGGCCATGTGGAGCTTTGGTTCAAAGGACTCGCAGGCCAAGCGCAAGGTCCGTTGCCAGGCCGGGCTTCAAAAGCTTTTCATTTCGATGCAAATTTATGCCGCCGATTTCTCCGGCAATTTTCCAGTGGTCACCAATGCCACCACGTCCGAAGCCGCACTCGACGTGCTGGTGCCGCGCTACAACTCGGACACGGCGATGTTCATCTGCCCCGGCAGCAAGGACGTGACGCCGACCGCCGGCGAGTCGTTGCTCAAACACAAAATCAGCTATGCCTACTACATGGGCCATCGCTCCGCTTCACCATCGTCGTCGGTGTTGATGAGTGACAAACAGATCAACTCGCTCTCGAAATCGAACTTCCAGCAGGTGTTTTCGACTGATGGCAAGCCACCCGGGAACAATCACCATAAATTCGGCGGCAATTTTCTTTTCACCGACGGTCACACGGAAGAAACTTCCGCGCTCTTGAAGTTCGATTTGATCGTGCCGCCTCGTGTGGTGCTGCTGAACCCGAAACCCTGACCTATGAAAATCCAGTGTGTGTGCGGATCCAAATTTGCGTTTGATGTGACGCCGGACATGGCTTCGCGGCCCATCCAGTTTGCGTGTCCATCGTGCGCGTTGGATTTATCCACGCACATCAATGCGCTCATCCGTCAGGAACTCGGCGTTGCTGCTCCGCCTCCTGTGGGCAGGGCAGGCGCGCCTGTGGCAACGCTTCTCACGAGTGCGCCTGTCGCCCCGGCCGTGGTAAGCGCGCCACCCCCGGTGGAAATCGCGCTTCCGCCACAGCGCCCGCCTGCCGCACAACCGCCGCAACCACCCGCGCCCGTTGCGAATCCTGCGCCTGCAATCCGCATTTCAATAACACCGCCTGCGGTCTCCACCTCACCGATTGCTGTCGCACCCACGCCCGCGCCCGCGCCGCCGAGCGCTTCTGCACCGGTGAGAATCGTTTTGCCTCCGCAACCTTCCGCTTCGGTTCGAATTTCCACGCTGCCGCCCGAGGTGTCCCCGTCGCCCGTTGAACCGCCGGCACAACCTATCCACATCGCGCCTGCTGCGCCTGCGATTCGAGTTCATCGCAGCGAGGAGAAACCGGCGGAGAACATTCCCGATGTGGTGGACAAGCGGTTTTGCCCCAAGCACACGGGGCAGCGCGTGACCGAACAATGCGTGGTGTGCGGCAAGGGAATCTGTCCGCTGTGCATGAGAATGTTTGGCTACCTGTGTTCGCCTCATTGCAAGGAGAAGGCGGAGTTGCAGGGAATTGACGTGCCTGTGTATGCGGGTCAGCGCGATGTCGCGGGGGCGCGTGAATGGCGCAAGACAGGATTGATCATCAAACTGTCGGTGGCTGCGGTCGTGTTGCTGCTCGGTGTGTGGTTCTGGTTCGAGTGGTTTGGTTCGCGCCCCAAGCCATTGTTTGCGGTGCGGTTCGAGGATGAAATGGCCAAGTCAGGTCAGAGCGCGTTGGTGGAGGATGGTCAGATCGTTTTCATCCATGGCGACAAGCTGGCGCGTTACGACATCAAGACGAAGAAACAGGTCTGGATGAAACACATCGTGGACAAAAAGAAGATCGCTATTGAAGCCGCAGCGGAACAAAAGCGAATCGCGGAGAGAAAAATCATCGTCGAACAATCCCGTCCGGAGGCCAACATCAAGGTGCCGTCGGTTGAGGCCATCATCAAGAGTTGGGAGGAGAGTGCGCAGCAGGAACTCGAACTGCGCGTTTACAACAAGAATATCTGGGTGGCGGGTGACAAGAAGCTGACACGCTACGATTGGGAGACTGGCGAACCCACGAAGGCGATTCCATTTGAGTGGCAATTGGAAGGTGCCCGTGGCAATGGCGCTGAAATTACTTTGAAGGACGCGGATTACCTTCGGTCCGAGATCGTCCGGAAAGTGAATCTTGTTACTGGCGAAGTGACGACGAACAGCCATTCCCGGACGACCCCGACCTCTGTCGCTGCCGGGACAACGCCTGTGGCGACGAATGCTGTTGTTGTGGCAAAACCAGCTGCGAAGCCACAAAACACCCTTCCACCCGGGCAGATTGATCCGCAAAAACTCGCTGCTCAACTCGCGGGCGCACCTCTTACGGCCAAGCTCGCCGCGCCTGCAACATTGTCCAACGCGCGAAACCAGCAGCGGCTGCTCAATGAACTGGAAGGCCAGGATTCTGGCTTCAAGCCGCAGCGCGATGCCGAGGACGAACCTGACTACCGGGAATACACCAGCAGCGAGCGCTCTGTTCACGGCGAGGTTTTCCTGACCGAGAAACTCGTCGAGCACAAGATCATCGCTCACAATGCCATGAAGGCGCCGCCAAAAAAGTCCGCGCTCGATGGGCCTGTCAACGTCACGCAGTCCATGGAGGTGGCAAATGACATCCTCAATGAATGGCAGCGCGAAGCTGGTTTGGACAAGGTGTTCGAGGACTTGAGCCGTTATTCCGTGAAGGTGCGCGACGCTGGCACTGATCCCGCCAGCGCATGGCAGGGTGAGGTGGTCGGGCCACCCCGCGTTCTTGCGCTCAAGACGGTGAACGTGTTGATTGCGGGCACAAACGTGATCGTTTTCGACAAGACGAACAAAAAGAAGTGGCAGGCTACGTTGACACATCAGGTTTCCAGGTACGGCGCCGCCCTCAATGAAGAAGACGCACCGCGAGGACTCGGCCCCGTGGTCGAGCGTGGTGACACGTTCTACGTTTTCGATGCGGGTGTGTTGAGTGCGTTCGACATCTCAAATGGCAATGCCCGCTGGCGGTTGCCATCCATTGGCGTGAGTGGATTGTTCTTCGATGGTGAGGGCAGCATCTACGTCAACACGACGACTGCTACTCCGGAAAAGCTCAAGTTCTCCCGCCAGATCAATGTGAACGACGACACGCACGATGTGCTGGTCAAGCTCGATGAAAAGAGCGGCAAGGAATTGTGGAAAGCCGAACTGGGCGGGGCGATGAGTTATCTCAAGGGGAAATACATTTACATGATGGCGTCCAACAGGAACGACGACGAGGAGGGCTATGGATCTGGCTTTGGCGCGGGATTGACCACGCCGTCATTCCTTCGCATCCGTCGGATAAATCCAAAGAACGGTCGCATCATGTGGGAACATTTTCAGCAACGCGGCCCGCTGGACATAAAATTCGACAAGAACAACATCCAGCTTGTGTTCAAAAAGGAAGTCCAGGTGTTGAGTTACATCTCGTTCTAAACCGGAATCGTTTGGTCGAGACGGTGGCTTTGTAGTGGCGACGCCTCGTCGCCGTGGTGTGAAAGCGACGCCCCCGTCGCTTATTTCAGATGGATCGGTTGGTGCTCGCCTCAAGCGTGGCGACGAAGGCGTCGCTGCCACACCCAAGCGCCGTGGCGTCGCTTCTACCTCCCGCAAACCTCACTCGCACTGATTCGTGTCAGGTCTTCAACCGTCCAATCGGCGCTGTGAGGTTTCAACTCGTCGAACTTCGCGCCGCCGGTGGCAACAGCCAGAACCTTGGCGCCAATCGCCCGACCACAACGCACGTCCAGTGGTGTGTCGCCAATCACAAGGACTTCTTTTCCGTGCAATGGGCGGTTTAGCACGCGGCTTCCTCGACGATGCGCGGCGGCGGCGATCTGGTCGCGATCTTCGTGATCGTCCGCGAAGGCTCCGGTCTCGAACTCCTTCCACAGATCGAAATGGCGCAGCTTGATTTCGCCGCCGAGACGGATGTTGCCCGTGAGCAGGCCGATCAATGGCGGTTGCGGCAATGCCCGCGCATCGCGGATGAACCCCCAGATGCCCGGACACTCCGCCGTGTGGCTGTGTGAAAGAATGTGATCGAGCCAGAACACGTAACAATCGAAGAAATGCTTGAAGTTCTCGGGCGTTGCCGGGATTTGATTCACCACGAAGAATTCCCGCACCAGGCTTACGTCCGTGCGCCCGGCAAACTTGATTCGTTGAACGCCGTCGTGAACGCCGAACTCCGTGGCGAACACCTTTGCAAATGCCTTGATGCCCGCGCCGCCGGTGTGAACCAGCGTGCCGTCTATGTCGAAAAGGATGAGACGAACCATGTTTCAGTGTCTGACGGAAAATGTGCTTCGTGCAAGCTGGGAATCAACTCATCGAGCCTATGGCACACGTGCTAGGGCTTCTTGGCTGCAATCTGTTTCAACAGATAAATAATCGCAGCGCCGATTAGCATGAATAGACCGATTACCCAAGAAACAAAGATTCCACAAAGGATTCCAAGAAGAATTAGTGATCCGACAAAAAATCCCCCGACTAAACTCGAATCTGTTGATGGTTTTTCCCCGCTGAAGCCTGTTGGATTTATTGCGTGACGAGGGATAAAAGTATGGCCGCACTGAGGGCAAGCGTTTTGCTTGCGTGCATTCTCCAGAAGAATTTCAACTTCGACTTGGCAAGCGGGACATTTTTCGTGAACGACCATAAAAATCCTCTTGTTGTTACTTCAAATTCTGTGGATTCAACGGATTCAAATCCTTGGTCACGAACAGGCCGTCTTTGCGGATCAGTTCGCCATCGAACCAGATTTCGCCGCCGCCCCAGTCCTTGCGTTGGATGAGCACCATGTCCCAATGCACTGCGCTGCGGTTGCCATTGTCGGCAATCTCATACGCCTGACCGGGCGTGAAGTGCAGCGAGCCGGCGATCTTTTCATCAAACAGGATGTCGCACATCGGATTCAGGATGTAGGGATTGAAGCCAATCGCGAATTCGCCGATGTAACGCGCGCCCGGGTCCGTGTCGAGAATCTCGTTCAGCCGTTTGGTGTTGCTGCCGGTGGCTTTGGTGACTTTGCCATTGGTAAATTCGAGGCGGACGTTTTCGAACTTTGTCCCGGAATAAATCGTTGGCGTATTGAACTGGATGACGCCGTTCACTGAATCCTTCACCGGACATGAAAACACTTCGCCGTCGGGAATGTTCAGCAAGCCTTCGCACATCTTTGCGCCGATGTTTTTGATGCTGAACGTCAGGTCCGTGCCGGGCGATTTGAGATGCACGCGGTCGGCCTTCTTCATCCGCGTTTGAAGCGGCACCATCGCCTTGGCCATCTTGCGGTAATCCATCGTGCAGACATCGAAGTAAAGATTCTCGAACGTCTCGGTGCTCATGCCCGCGCCCTGCGCCATGCTCGGCGTGGGCCAGCGCAACACGCACCAGCGCGTCCTGTTCACGCGATGATCCAGCACGGGCCGGATGACGCGCGAATACAGCGCCATGCGGTCGCCCGGCACGTCCGAGTTCTCGCTCATGTTGTCCGCGCCGCGAATGGCGACATAGACCTGCATCTTCTTCATGCGCGCGAGTTCGATCTGGCGGACGAGGCTGGCGTGCTTTTCATCCGTGCCGCGCACGACCTCGCGCGTGATGCGCGAGTGGCGCACGTCAATCAACGGCGTGCCGCCCGCCGCGCGCACGGCCCGCATCAATTCGATGGACATTTCATCCGGCACATCCGTGATGTCGAGCAACACGCGGTCGCCCTTCTTGACGCGGGTGGAATAGGTGACGAGGAGTTTGGCCAGTTTGGTGTAACGCGGATCAGTCATAGCGATATGTTGGGCGGAAAACTACCCGGCTGTGGCGCTTTGTCGAGCGGGTTTGCGGGCCGGCAACCACAAAACGCAAGAAAGTCATTGCCACAAAAGAACGCAGAGAACGCAAAGAGACGGACAAAGATTCCTCCTCTCCCCCCGAGGAGATGGCAGGTGTGAGGACGAGCGTCACACTCAATAAACCAAAACCAACGCCGCCGTCTGCTCCGTGGACTGAGGTTAAGGATGGTATCAGTTTCCGGCTTGTCTGGGTGTGTCACGAGCCAAACTTTCGGCTTCCGAAAACAGCGTGACTTTGTGGTTTTAGCAAGAGCCGGCGTTTCTCAAGATTTTATCTGATCCTTTTTGCTGTCGGATTTCGCTTTACCTGGTAGTGACTGTCAACCCATACCACGTGCAATGAACGATCCAGATCGCGAGGAAACAATTTTTAGCAGTGCGCTCGAACTGGATCCAGCCGAACGCGCCGCCTATCTGGATCGGGTCTGTGGCGCGGATGTTCCGCTTCGTCAGCGCGTCGAGGCGCTGCTTAATGTCCACAAGCAGGCAGAGCATTTTCTGGAGGACTCCGCGAGTCCCGCGTTGCAACTGACCGGTACGGTTCCCATTCCACTGGCCGAGAAAGCCGGCGATCACATTGGCCGCTACAAGTTGCTGCAGCAAATCGGCGAGGGCGGTTGTGGTGTGGTCTATATGGCCGAGCAGGAGCAACCGGTCCGCCGTCGCGTGGCACTCAAGGTCATCAAGCTGGGCATGGACACCAGGAATGTCATCGCCCGGTTTGAGGCTGAACGCCAGGCGCTGGCTATGATGGATCATCCGCACATCGCCAAAGTGTTCGACGCGGGCGCGACCGAGACTGGCCGGCCGTACTTCGTCATGGAACTGGTGCGCGGCATCAAGATCACCGACTACTGCGATCAGAACAACCTATCGACAGCCAAGCGACTCGACCTGTTCGTCCAAGTTTGCCAGGCCATTCAGCACGCACATCAAAAGGGCATCATCCACCGCGACATCAAGCCCTCGAACGTCCTCGTCGCGGACCACGACGGGGTGCCCGTGCCCAAGGTCATAGATTTTGGGATCGCCAAGGCCACCACCGACCAGCGGCTCACAGACAAGACACTGTTCACCGCGCTCGAACAATTCATGGGCACGCCAGCCTACATGAGTCCGGAGCAGGCCAGATTGAGCGGTCTGGATATTGATACCCGTACCGACATTTACAGCCTCGGCGTGCTGCTTTACGAGTTGCTCACGGGTAGGACGCCGTTCGATGTGAAGGAATTACTTGCGGCGGGCCTCGATGAAATGCGTCGAACCATCTGCGAAAAAGAACCGGCACGCCCCTCGACCCGCTTAAGCACGATTCTGGACGCCGATCTCACGACCATCGCCCAACGCCGCCAGACCGACGCGCCAAAACTCCTCCATCTGCTGCGTGGCGATCTGGATTGGGTGGTCATGAAGGCGTTGGAGAAAGATCGCACCCGCCGCTACGAGACAGCCAACGGTTTTGCGGCAGACGTTGAACGCCATCTGAACAACGAGCCAGTCGTCGCCCGACCGGTGAGCAACTTCTACCGATTTCAGAAACTGGTGCGCCGAAATAAGATCGCCGTCGCTGCGGTCGGAGCCGTGGTGGCGGCCCTGCTGCTGGGAGTTGTGGTGAGTGCCTGGCAGGCCAAGCTGGCTTTAGATGCAACCAGGGAGACGAAAACGACGCTGGCCGAGTCCGACTTTTTGCAGGCCGTGCGCCTTATTTCTGAAGGCAACTCAGGTGATGCTTTGGCCTACCTTGCGCGGAGTCTGTCTGCCAATCCGACAAACGATGCCGCTTTGACCAGACTGGCAACCTTGCTGACTTACCACTCGTGGTCGGTACCCGTTGTGATCTTGAAGCATGACGGTTTGGTGGGTGGAGCACTCAGCCCTGATGAAAAGCGGATCGTTACGGCTTCGGAAGACGGGACAGCGCGGATTTGGGATGTGAAGAGCGGCCAACAGCTAACGCCGCCCTTGAAACACGATGGCTCGGCAACGCCCAAGCAAACCTACAGCCCAGACTGGAAGAAGATGTCCGCGCAATTCAGTCCGGACGGGAAGCGGATCGTCACGGCTTCGATGGACGGGAACGCACGGGTATGGGATGCGCAGAGTGGTCAGCCGTTAACCGAGCCTTTGAAGCACAATGCTTGGGTTTGCACGGCACAATTCAGTTCGGATGGAAATCGGATTGTTACGGCCTTGATTGATGGGATCGCCCGGATCTGGGATGCGCAGAACGGTCTGCCGGTGACTGAGCCTTTGAAGCACAGTGGCGCCGTGACATCCGCACAATTCAGTCCGGATGGCAAACGGATCGTTACCGCGTGGGGCGACATGACGCGCGTCTGGGATGCGCAGAACGGCCAGCCGTTAACCGAGTCTTTGAAACATGGCAGTTCATTGACGTCAGCAGACTTCAGTCCTGATGGGGAGCGGATCGTCGCGTCGTCGGGCCTCACTGCCCGGGTCTGGGATGTGCACAGCGGCCAACTGTTGTCCGAGACTCTGAAACACAACGATACCGTGAACTCTGCACAATTCAGTCCGGATGGGAAGCGCATCGTTTCCGCTTCGAGAGACGGAACAGCACGGGTATGGGATGCGCAGAGCGGCCAGCCACTGACCGAGGCTTTGAAACACGCCGGAGGCGTGGTGTCCGCGCAATTCAGTCCGGACGGGAAGCGGATTGTCACTGCATTGAGACGAGGAGGGATAGTTCGGGTGTGGGATGCGCAGAGCGGTCAGCCGCTGACAGAACCTTTCAAACACAACGGTGAAGTGTCGTCCGCGCAATTCAGCTCCGACGGGAAGCGGATTCTCACAACTTCGACCGATAATACAGCGTTGGTGTGGGACGCGCAGGGCAATCAGCCTCCACTGACCGAGCCGCTAAAACACAACGATACCGTTTGGTCTGCGCGATTCAGTCCCGACGGGAAGCGGATCGTCACGGCCTCGAATGAGAGGGCAGCGCGGGTCTGGGATGCACAGAGCGGCCAGCCGCTGACCGCACCTTTGAAACACAACGGCCCAGTGGTTTCAGAAGAACTCAGCCCTGACGGAAAAAACGTGAACGTTTACGCGCCAGTGTTGGCGACGCGACTTGGCCCTGTGGTGTCAGCGCGATTCAGTCCTGATGGCAAGAGAATCGTCACGGTTTCGGATGATCCCAGGGCGCTGATCTGGGATGCACAAAACGGCCAGCCGGTGACTGCGTTTTTGAAACACAACGGTTGGGTGTATTTCGCGCAATTCAGCTCCGATGGGAAGTGGATCGTCACGGCGTCGTCGGACGGGACAGCGCGCGTCTGGGATGCCCAAAACGGCCAATCGCTGACCGAACCCTTAAAACACAACGGGGAGGTGAACTGCGCGCAATTCAGTCCTGATGGAAAGCGGGTCGTCACCGCGTCGTCGGACTACACCGCGCGAGTGTGGGATGCGCAAAGCGGCCAACCGTTGACCGCGCCTTTGAAACACAACGGCAAAGTGTGGTTCGCGCAGTTCAGTCCTGATGGGAAGTGGATTGTCACCGGTTCGGAAGACGGGACAGCGCGGGTCTGGGATGCACAGAGTGGTCAACCATTGACGGAACACTTGAAACACAACGGCGCAGTCTCGTCCGCGCAATTCAGTCCTGATGGAAGGCGGGTCGTTACCGCTTCGTTGGACTACACGGCCCGGGTGTGGGATGCGCAGAGCGGTCAGCCGCTGACGGAACCTTTGAAACATATCGCCGGAGTGTCCTCCGCACAATTCAGTCCTGATGGGAAGCGGATTGTCACGGCCTCATGGGACCGCACTGCGCGGGTGTGGGATGCACAGAGTGGTCAACCATTGACGGAACCCTTGAAACACAACCGCGAAGTACACTTCGCGCAATTCAGTCCCGACGGGATGCGCATCGTCACCGCTTCGGCAGACCATAACGCGCGCATTTGGGACATCGCGCCCTCGGGAACGAGATGTCCTGATTGGCTATTGAAGCTGGCGGAAGCGATTTCCGGCCGGGTGCTAAACAAAATGAGCGTAATGGAAGAGACGAAGCTAGATCGTTTTGAAGTGATCAGTCAAATCCGGCAGACCCTGAATCAGAATACTGACAACAGCGACTGGGTTGTATGGGGTCGTTGGTTTCTTGCAAATCCAGCACAGCGAACGATCTCACCTTATTTCAAAATCACCGTTCCCGAATATATCGAGAACCGGATCAAGGAGAATACCGCTGATTCACTCAACGAAGCGGGTCAGCTGGCGATTGGAAACAATGCGGTCTTGGAGAGAATTTCCGAGGCGCGCAGGACGATGGAGCAGATAAAACAGGCTCTCCAACATCAGGGCAAATTGGAGGGGGGCAGAATGCTGTCGGCTCCGATTGGAATTCCTGAAGGTCTTAGGGCAGTTCCGCATGACTGAACGGCAAGTTCAGAAATGAACGCTGGTCGCGGCGCTTGTAAAGTTTACACTTATCGCGAATGAGTGAGGTCACCGTTATCCTCGACGCCATCGAAAAGGGCGATCCCAAGGCCGCTGATCAATTGCTCCCGCTCGTTTATCAAGAGTTGCGCAAGCTCGCCGCGCACAAAATGTCCAACGAAGCAGCGGGCCATACGCTGCAACCCACCGCCCTTGTTCACGAAGCCTGGCTGCGGTTGACCGGGGATGAAAATCGCAAATGGAATGACCGCACGCATTTCTTCGCCGCTGCTGCGGAAGCGATGCGCCGGATCCTCGTGGATAATGCCAGGCGCAAAGGCGCGCAACGTCACGGCGGTGGCCTGCAACGGGTTGAACTCGACGACATGCGCCTCGCGACCCCGGACGATGATCAATTGCTGGCGGTCAACGAAGCGCTGGAAAAATTCGCCGCGCGCGACAAGCAGAAAGCCGAACTGGTAAAGCTGCGTTACTTCGTTGGCCTGACGATTGAGGAAGCCGCCGAAGTGCTCGGCATTTCCGCGCCGACCGCCAAGCGTTACTGGGCCTACGCCCGAACGTGGCTTTTCGCAGAAATCGGGCGCTGATTATTGAATTTGTGTAAAGGGCAGGCAACTGCACTCGCAAACACCTGCCGTACCTCCTCCGGTGCGCCTCCGAAAAATATTTCAACTTGCCTGATCCGTTTCCTTCCGGGATTTCGCCTTATGCAGTGAGGTGAGCACCTCAAGAAACCAAAACAGTAAGTGAACAAACCAGAAACAAACAGATTCAACAAAATTACCATGAAAAAACATCAACTACCCCTGCTGCTTGCCATCGCAACTGCGCTCGCATACATCCTCACTCCGATCAACGCCCGCGCCGATACAGTTTATGTGTCAAACGCGGGTAACAACACGATCAAGAAATTTGACCTGGCAAACGGAGACTATCTGGGCACGTTTGGTAACAACTCCGACCCCTACGGCCTGGCCTTTGACGGTGCGGGCAATCTTTTTGTGGCAACCGGAGGATACGGCATCCCCATCGAGAAGTACACGCCGGGTGGAGTTGGATCTGTCTTCGCCAGTGGCCTGAGTCTCGTAAGCGGTATTGCATTTGACAGCGCAGGCAATCTTTACGAAGGAAACTACGGCGACGGCACGATCGGAAAGTTTACCTCGGGAGGTATCGGTTCGGTCTTCTCTCCTGTCAACTACCACGTATCCGGCCTGGTTTTTGACGGCGCGGGCAACCTTTATGCGGCAAGTTTCGACTCCGCCCAGATCGAGAAATTTACGCCGGCTGGCATCCGATCAGTTTTCGCCAACCTCGCAGTGAGCGGCGGGGCAGGTCTCGCTTTCGATCGTGAAGGTAACCTTTATGCGGCCAGCCAGGCCAATAACACAATCGAGAAGTTCACGCCGGGCGGTGTTGGATCGGTTTTTGCCAGCACCGGCTTGAGCAGCCCCTACGGCCTGGCCTTTGACAGCGCGGGCAACCTCTACGTTGCAAACTACGGCAATAATACAATCGAGAAGTTCTCTCCGACGGGAACTGATCTCGGGGTCTTCGCCAGCGGCTTGAGCAGTCCGACGTGGATCGCGATCCTGTCTCCGATGTTGACGAGCGTGGTGGTGACTCCCGCCAACCCGGTCGTTGGCGTTGGCACAAACCAACAATTCACCGCTACGGGTACGTTCAGTGATCTTTCATCGCGCCCGTTGACTTCCGGTGGAAATACATGGACGAATGGGGCGGCGATACCAGCGGCGAGCTATGGATTGGGTGGAGCGGTGGTGGGCGGTAAATTCTACGCCATCTCCGGCTTCGCCACGGCGCGTCTCGGCATTTACGATCCTGCAAACAACACTTGGACTGACGGAGCGCCTCTGCCTGCCGACACCGGCTATAACCTGCGCCAATATTCCGGCATCACCGTTCTCGATGGGAAGATTTATGTGGTGGGCGGTGATACGGGCGGCAGCGGTGACCGCTCCACGCTTTTGCGGTATGACCCGGCATTGAATGCCTGGGCCACCCTCGCGCCCATGCCGTTGGGTGCTCGTTACAGTCTTGGCGCGGCGGCATTGAACGGGAAACTCTATGCCGTCGGCGGCGTGAGCATCGCCAGTTCAAGCTATCTCAATCGAGTCGAGGAATATGATCCCACAAGCAACACATGGACGACCAAAGCTTCGATGCCGACGGCTCGGGCGGGCGCGTTGGTTGGAGCGATCGGTGGAAAATTGTATGTGGCGGGCGGTTCGGATGCTTCCGGTGCGCTGACATCCACTCATGTTTACAATCCGGCTTTGAACACCTGGTCAACGAATGCGCCGATGCCGTTTGCTGGAAACGGCGAAGGCGTGGTCCTCAATGGGAAACTATATTCCATCGGCGCCGGGCCAAGCCCGGAGCGGGGAATCTTCGCGTATGACCCGGCTTCAAACTCGTGGAGCACCAACTTTGCGCTGATGCCGACTGGTCGTCATGCCCTCGGCGTTGCTGCGGATGATGTGAACAACAAAATATTCGCAGTTGGCGGCTGGAACGGAAGCTTCGCTTCCGCCCTCGAAATCTTCACCCCGCCTGGCGAAGTCATTTGGAGCAGTGGAAGCCCGACTGTCGCAAGCATCAATGCAAACGGTCTGGCAACGGGCTTGAGCGTGGGCAGCAGCACGATTACTGCGACGGCCGGAAACCTCACCGCGAACACCGTGCTTACTGTCGTCACGCAACCTGCCATCACAAGCCAGCCCATGAACGTTACGGTCTCAGCCAATGGCACCGCGACTTTCACCGCTGGCTCAAGTGGTGGTGCACTGGCGTATCAGTGGCAGTTCAACGGTACCAACATCGCCGGAGCCACCGGTTCAACACTGGCGCTTGTGAATGTCAATCTCGGCCAGATCGGTTGTTACTCGGTGATCGTGAGTAACGTGGCAGGCACGACTACGAGTTCCTGCGCACAGTTGACTGTGTTGGGAATCAACATGTATGCCGGGCTGACGATCCACGGGTCGGTGGGTGCTAATTATCGCTTCGAATACGTCAACGATCTCAACAACACCAACTGGCTGACGTTGACGAATATCGCGCTGCCCACCAATCCGTATCTGCTGGTTGACACCGATTCACCCAACCATGCCCGGCGGTTCTATCGTGCGATATTGGTACCGTGACCAGTTAATAAATGTCCTGCTCGGATGAGTGGGCGGCGGGCTTTGGTGCTAAAATCGTGTGTGCGCCAAAGCCCGCTTCGATTTTTTGGAGATCATCAAATGACTGGCCCAACACCATTTGTCACTCAAGTCGCCATCCGTTTAACCAACTGGTGGTTTAATTCACCAACCGGTACCAGTTGTCGCGCTGGTGTGGTTCGTAGCCGAGGTCTTTGATGAGGCGGTGCATGTCCGGCACGGTCATGCGGAACGTCGTGCCCGCCTGCGAGACGACGTTCTCCTCGATCATGATGCTGCCGAGATCGTTCGCACCGAACTTCAACGCGACCTGGCCGATCTCCAATCCCTGCGTGACCCACGAGCTTTGGATGTTCTCGAAGTTGTCGAGGTAGATGCGGCCCAACGCTTGCGTGCGCAGATAATCATGCGCGCCGACTGTCGGCGCTTTGAGCTTCGTGTTCTCCGCCTGAAACGTCCAGCAGATGAACGCGGTGAAATGGCCGGAGGAGGGTTGAAGGTTGAAGGTTGAAGGTTGAAGGTTCTGCGCGGCGGCAGCTTCACTTGCAACCTGCAACCTGCAACCTGTAACGGCTGCGTCCGTTTTCCGTTTCAGTGATCTGTCCTGCTGCGCTCGCAATCGCTCCAGATGCTCGATGCGATCTTCAATCGTCTCGACGTGGCCAAACATCATCGTCGCGCTGGAATAAAGACCGAGCCGATGCGCCACGTCCATGACTTCGAGCCAATCACTGCTCATCGCTTTGAGCGGCGAAATGCGCTGGCGCACGCGGTCCACGAGGATTTCGCCGCCGCCACCAGGAATTGAGCCCAGCCCCGCCGCCTTGAAATCGCCGATGATCTTTTCCAGCGGCTCATTGAACACCTCGCGGAAATGGATGAACTCGCTCGGGCTGAAGCCGTGGATGTTTACCTGCGGGAACTTGGCTTTGATGTGCGAGAGCAGATCGAGATACCACTGTTTCGAGAGCTTCGGATGATGCCCGCCCTGCATGAGAATCTGCGTGCCGCCGAGCGCGAGCGTCTCCTCGATCTTTTGATCCATCTCCGCGAGGCTGATGACATAGGAATCGAGGTCTTTCTCGGTGCGATAGAACGCGCAGAACTTGCAATAGACGTTGCAGACGTTCGTGTAGTTGACGTTGCGATCCACGTTGTAGGTGACGATCTCATTGCCGCGTCCGGAGTAAGCTTTCGCCTTGGCGAGTTGCCGCCGATGATCCGCCAGCGCGCCGAGTTCTTCGAGTGGCAAGGTGGAAAGCCGTTTGGCCTCGGTCGCATTGATGCGTTTGCCGTCCCAGACTTTCTGGAGCAATTCGTCCAATGACGCGTCGTAAATCACGAAAGCAGACTAACGGGGCGCGAGCCGTGCGACAAGTCTGGCAAGCTGGAGGGTGTTGTTGAAGCTACACCTGCCGAGAGTTGGAGTTCAAGCTTTAGCTTGTTTCCGATCAGCCGCGCGACGCCATGACACGCTAAAGCGTGAACTCCAACAAAAACCGCGCAGCAGATTCAGCCACACCCAAGTCCGGGAGCGCTGGCGTCTCGTCAGCGGGTATTGCGTCGCTGCTCAATCCACGAACATCAGCTCATTCGAGAGGAGAAGCACCTGGGCGTATTTTTCAAGTGGTGAAAGCTTTGCGTCCTTTTCCGGTTGAGAGGTGACGAACTTCTTTGCAAGTCGGGTTTCCTGGGCCTCGGCGGGGCGCTGCCACACCAGCCTTTGCATGGTGCGGATTTTTTCATCCTGATTGGCTGCGTGTTTTACTTCGTCTCTCTGGACGAGCGCGCGGGCCTGTTCAATGACGAATGGGCTGTTCATCATGAACAACGCCTGTTGCGGCACGGTGGTGGTGAAGCGGCCCTGGCTGCTCACGTCCGGATTTGCAAAGTCAAACGTGCGGAACAATCCCGGCAGGTTCTGGCGTTCGATCAATCCGTAAACTGTGCGTCGTGTTGGAAACGGCTCGTTGACGATGTCCACCGGAACCCCGCCGATCGTCAGATCAATCTTGCCCGCTGCGGCGAGCAATGTGTCTCGCATGGCTTCGAAATCAAGGCGCTGCCGGTTGAAGCGTGAGAAGCAGCGGTTGTCCGGGTCTGCTTCCAAACTGGCGGGTGACGCGTCGCTGCTTTGTTGATACGTCGCAGAAAGCACCATGAGCCTGTGAAGTTGTTTCGTGCTCCAGTTGTTTTCGACAAAGGATGCTGCGAGAAAATCAAGCAGCTCCCGTTGCACTGGCGCTTCCGTACGAACGCCGAAATCGCCGGGTGTGCTTACGAGCGCTGCTCCGAAGTGATGCAGCCAGACGCGATTCACGAATACCCGTGCTGTGAGCGGGTTGGTCGGATTGGTGATCGCGCGTGCGAGGTCCAATCTGCCGCTGCCATTCGTGAGCGGGGTGATCACCGGCCCGCTCAACACTTCGAGGAATTGGCGCGGAGCTTCCGGACCACGGTTGCCCGGGTTGCCGCGCAGAAACACATGCGAGTTGCCGGGGTTCGTGCGATCCGCCATTGCCATTGCGCGTGGCGGCGCGCCGGGATGTTTCCAATCCAGGTCGGAGATACGTTTGCGCATGGGCGCGGCGCCTTCGCCCAGGCGACGTCCGTGCATGCTGCGAACCTCGGCCTCGGTGAGGTTGGGCGGCGCGTTCTCGGCGTAGAGCAACTGTCGAACAGCCTCGCGACTCGCATCTGGAAGAGCAATGGGCGCGGGCGTGTTTGTTGCCGATTCCACCGCTGCTTTCCACTCATCGTTAACGTCGCGGAACAGTTTGCTGTAAGCCGCTGCAACCTGTGCCAGTGAATTTGTGACCTGTTCCGCGAGGGCCTTCGCGACAAAGGGATTTGCTCGGGACGAATCGTTGGTAATCACTGCGAGTCGTGATGAAAAGTTAGTCGAGATTTCAGAATCACTCAACGCGGCCAAATGAAACCATGGTGCGAAGATGGAATCTGCGTTGGTGCGCCGTTTTTCCAGTTCAGCCATCCAGCGGCGAAGCACCGCAGGGTTCGCCTTGTGTTCGCCCGCGAACGTGTCGAACTTGGCTTGGTCTTCGAGTTTCACCACGTCGCGTGCGGCGAGAAGATAATCACCGATATTTTGTCGCAGATCGTTTTTGAATTTGGCGATTTCCTTTTTCTCGAACTCGACTATCTCGTTTTTGATTTTCTCCTTCTCCTTGAGGTAATCGGCATATTGAGGCGAGTCACGCAACGGACCGAGCAACGGGAGTTCGCCCGGTTCTTCGCTGCTGGCGAACACTCCGTGCAACGAATAGTAATCCCGTGACGGGATGGGATCGAACTTGTGGTCGTGACAACGCGCGCATGTGACAGTCAATCCAAGAGTCCCGCGCGTCACCACGTCGAGCCGGTCGTCAATGATGTCGTTTGGGTTGTTGAGAAAGCGCCGGCCCAGCGTGAGAAAACCGAGCGCTGCCAGCGCGCGTTTGTCTTCGCCAAGTTCCAGGCGATCCGCCGCTATCTGCTCAATCAGAAACTGGTCGTAAGGTTTGTCCTCGTTTAACGCGCGGACGACGTAGTCGCGGTAGGTGTATGAGAACGAGTATCGGCGTTGTTCGCCGCCAGCGAGATAGCCCTTTGTGTCAGCGTAGCGCGCCACGTCGAGCCAGTAGCGTCCCCAACGCTCCCCGTAATGTGGCGATGCGAGCAATCGGTCCACCAACCGCGCGTAGGCATCAGGTTTCTTGTCCTTGGTGAAGGCTTCAACTTCATCGGGAGTGGGTGGCAGTCCGGTCAGATCGTACGTCACGCGGCGAATCAGCGTGCGGCGGTCGGCGGCAGGCGCAGGCTTGAGTTTCTTCTGCTCCAGCTTTGCGAGAACAAAATTGTCCACGGGAGTTTTAATCCAGTGCGCGTTCTTTACCGCAGGCGATGACGGCTTTGTCACCGGTTGAAACGCCCAATGCCGCCGCCTAGCTTCGGCGATATCGGTCAATGGTTTCGGGCCGGTGGGAATGCGCGGGTCGGGCGCACCCATCTTCACCCACGCTTCAAGATCAGCGATCTGCTCGGGCGGTAGCTTTTTATCTTTGGGCGGCATTTGAAGCTCAGGATCGGTGTAACGAACTGCCTTGATGAGCAGACTCGCTTCAGGGTCGCCTGGCGTGATGACCGGGCCGGTGGTCCCGCCTTTGAGCAGGGAGTCGCGGGTGTCTAGTTTCAAACCGCCTTTGACTTTCTCGGCCTTCTCACTGTGGCAGGAGTAACAATGTTCGACGAGGACGGGGCGGATTTTCGATTCAAAGAATTCGGTTTGCTCCGGCGTGGGGGAAGCGGCACAAGCACCCAAGGACCCAAACGCCCAAATACCCAAACACCCAAGCCACCCCAGAACCTGACTCCGCAATTTGGGTCCTTGGGTATTTGGGTCCTTGGGTATTTCTTCTCCCCTCACGCAATCAACTCCTTGACCACATTCCCATGCACGTCGGTGAGCCGGAAATCGCGGCCCGCATGTCGGAATGTCAGTTTCGTATGATCGAAGCCGAGCAATTGAAGCAAGGTGGCGTGCAGGTCGTGAACGTGGACTCGTTTCTCCACCGCCTTGTAGCCGAATTCATCCGTCGCGCCGTGGACATAGCCGCCGCGCACACCGCCGCCCGCCAGCCACATTGTGAACCCATGATGATTGTGGTCACGCCCGTTGACCTTGCCGGCATTCGCGCCGGCGGTGGGCAGTTCGACTGTGGGTGTGCGACCGAATTCTCCTCCCCAAATCACAAGCGTGTCCTCCAACATGCCACGTTGCTTCAGGTCCGCCAGCAACGCTCCTATTGCTTGATCGGATTCACCGGCTAGTTTGCGATGATTCACTTCGAGATCGTCGTGGCTGTCCCAGGGTTGATCGTCACCGTGCCAGACCTGCACGAAGCGCACGCCCCGTTCGATGAGTCGCCGGGCGATGAGCATTTGCCGCGCTTGAGTACCGGTGCCGTACATCGTGCGGATGTGTTCGGGCTCCTTGGATATGTCGAAGGCATCGCTCGCGTCAATCTGCATGCGATACGCCAGCTCAAACGATTGGATGCGCGCTTCCAGTTGCGCGTCGTGGGCGCGTCGAAGTGCGTGGCGTTCGTTTAGTTGATGCAGCAGGTCGAGCTGTTGCCGCTGTTCAGCCTGCGTGACAGAATTGTTTTTGATGTGCTCGATGAGATCCTCGAGCTTCTCCTTCTTGGTGTTGATGTATGTGCCCTGGTAAATTCCGGGAAGGAACGCGCTTTGCCAGTTCTGCGATTCCTGAATCGGATAGCCGGGGCACATGCTGATGAAACCGGGCAGATTTTGGTTCACCGTCCCCAGCCCGTATGTGACCCATGCACCCATGCTGGGCCGTGGCAGTCGTGCGTCACCGCAATTCATCAGCATCAACGACGGTTCGTGATTCGGCACATCAGCGTGCATGGAGCGGATCACTGCAATGTCATCAATGTGTTCCGCAACGTGCGAGAAAAGTTCGCTCACCTCGATGCCGCTCTGACCGTATTTCTTGAAGGCGAACGGCGACTTGAACGCTGCCCCGGTCTTGCGCTCGGTCGGCAGATTCTGCATCGGCAAAGGCTGGCCGTGGAGTTTGGTGAGTATCGGTTTGGGATCGAATGTGTCCAGGTGCGACGGCCCGCCGTTGGCGAAAATGTGGATGACACGCTTGGCCTTCCCCGGAAAGTGCGGTGACTTGGGGGCGAGCGGAGAGTTGGACTTTGCTTCGGTTTCCGTGAGCGCTGCGCCGAGGGCATCTGGCGCAAGCAGGCCGGCAAGGCTGACCATGCCGAAGCCCATGCCGCAGCGTCCAAGAAAATCGCGACGTGTCAGGAAGCGATCTTCCAGTCTCGGTTTGTGATGTGGCGTAATCATGCAACGACCGTCCCTTGGGACGCGGATTCTGACCTGAATGCTCCGTGTTCTGACGGCGGCGTCAACCTGTAAATTCAACGCCCGCCAGAACGGACTGCACGAATCTTCGTCAAGAATCGGGCGATCTGCATGAAGATCATGGTCTGCCCCTCAACGTCTCCACTTCTACTTTATCGGCGAATAATCTGTTGCAGACAGGAACACCGACTCAGCCTTCTCCACGAGTTTGCCATTGGCCTCGGATTCTTTTTGAGCCTTCTTCCATTCGGGATCGTTCACGAAGTCCGACCAGGATTTCTTGGCGGCTTCGCGGCTCTTGTGGGCGAGGATGTAAACCAGCGTGTTGTCAGAGCCTTTTTCGTTGGGAATCCAGTAACCGATGTTTTCCATGCCATGCTTTTTGAACAAGGCGCAGGTGTGATCGCGGAAACGAGCATTCAACGCTTCGAGTTTGCCGGGCGCGGCGTAGTAAGTGCGCATCTCAAAACAGCGTGAGTCTTTGGCGACGGATGGGCTGACGGTTGCAGCAGTCTCGGCGGCGAAGCCGGTGATGACGGTGGTGGCGAGGACAAGGGCGGCGATGAATGTTTTCATGATTTGTGTTTGTTTTGGACTGGTGATCAACGTGGGAATACGATTTCACGATGATCGGGGCGAGGCAAGCAAATGGTGTAAGCGTAAAATGGTGTGAACGCTCGCCCTCCCCATGAACCTTGGGAGCGCCGGCGTCTCGCCGGCTGCTCGCCCGACAGCAACTCGCCGGCGGGACGCCAGCGCTCCCAGGCATCACGCCCCGGTTCAGGGGTTCAATGCGCGAACTTTGTTTCGGGGAATTCTCACCCTGACCCTCTCCCGGGGGGAGAGGGTCAGGGGTGAGGGCGGTTCAAACCACAAACCTTTTGGTCGTTACTTCGGCTTCAACTGCGGGAACAGGATCACATCGCGGATGCTTTCCTGGCCGGGGAGTCCCGCAGGCGCGGGACACACGCGGTCAATGCCGATGCCGATGCCGCCGGCCGGAGTGCGCCCGTCCCGGGCGCAGCAGCGTGAATGTTTGTGGAGCGCTCGAAAAATCCACGGCTGCCGGACTTGCTGCCTTGCTGCGCCCGAGGACGGGCGCACTCCGCGCAAAGCGGTTTCCGCCGGCTTGGGGCGCGTTGCGCGATGGGATCGTTCTGCTCGGTGTAGCCGGGCGAAATCTCCTGGCCGTTGATGTAGCACTCGAAGACTTCGACGGTCGTCGGGTCGTCGGTCACGCGCCTGCGGGATTGGCGAGCGGCACGAGTTCCTTCGGCAGATGCGTGACGAACGTGGGTGACATCCTATTTCGGATAGATCATTGACCAGACGAGTTCCAACAGCTTCTTGCACGCACCCTCGGACTTTACCGAAACCACGCAGGTGCTCGTCTCGGAATCGGAATCAAACTCGCGGGCCAGTTTGGGATAACGCTGCTTGAATTCCCTCTCGATGAGTTCCGCCCAAGCGCCGCCGTCCGGCTCGATCCCACATTCTTTCATTTGCTTGCCAGCGGCCTTGAATGCTCGGGCGTATGGATCGAATTCAAGTTGCCAGTACAAGGGAATCCTCCGTCCCCGATTCGAAACGCCAGACATGACCGTCAGAAGAATTGGCTTCCATCGCTCGTCTTCCCACATGCCCTCGTTTTCTTCGACCAGTTCCTTGAGATTCTGCGGCATGTTCCACTTTGGCGATAAAGGTTTTGCAAGTTTGGCGGGCTTCGCTTCTCGGACTGTCTTTAGCTTTGCGAACAGGGGATGACGTCGAAACACTGCAAAATCCGGGTCGTCAAGCAGCTTCGAGGGAACACCTTTTTGAAGCGCGAGTTTGCAGAATCGAAATGCCTGCGTCATATCGCCGAGCATGGCGAAGGCGCTTCCAATGCACATGAGTGCTTCCGGTTCTCCGGCATCAGCGGCTCGCTGCCAATGCGGGATGGCTTCGCGATGCCGCTGCAGGAAATAATTCAAATTCCCCAGATACACTCCTGACATGCAGTGGATGTTCCGGTCACACCCGCCAGTCAGCAGCACGCGCTCGACGTTGTCACAATCAGAAAAGTGATCGCCAAACGTGATCGCCACTTCCGACGGGAACGCGATCAGACACTTGTTCCGATGTGAGTAAGAGCAAAGCGCATGGGTATAGTTGGCGTACTGCTTCTTGAAAGTGCTGTTTTCCAGCGTCAGCGCCACACAGTCCGTTGCCGCTTGTTTGATCAACGAATGAGTGTCAGCCCAATCCCGGCTGGTCAGCAGCATTGCAACAGACCACGGTCGCCTTTTCAAATCAGGAACAAACCGGAGACAGAAGTATGCCCGGCTGCGGTTGAGTGTCTTCTCGGCGAGTTTGAAAACCTCGGTGGCATCTCGATACACATCATCCGGGATTTTGCCGTTCTTCGACGGCATCGCCACCGTAAGATCAACGACGACGTAATCCGTCATCCAGCCTTTGCCTCGGCGCTGCTTGGCCGTCGCGTCGAACGCGACCCCGAACTTAAGTTCATATTTGCGGCGAAGATTCTTCAGGCGTGCAGCGATGTCTGGGTCGTCCTTGAGGGATTTGGCCGAATCCTTTGCGCGATCACGCTCCTTCTTCTCCTCGGCCTCAATGTAATCATCGAGATCATCATACTCGAACATGCCGCGTTGTTTGGTGAACTCTTTGAGCAGGAGTTCTGTTTCATCTTTGATTCGTTTCGCGTCCATTCCCTCACGTTCCAAAATGAGAACAATTTGTTCGAGAAACTGGCGCATCAAAGGCACATAGGCTTTGAGGTCGGGATATTTTAGCGGAAACGAAGGCAATGCAATGTACCAGCCTCGCATGTGCGGAGGATCTCCGAGACGGGTACGGGGCAATTGGGGACCAAATACCTCCGGCTTTTTTCTTTTCTCTTGGACATCGAAGGAAAACGACAACGTCCAGCCCTTGCCATTCTGTTCAACGAAAGCTTTGTTCTTACCAAGCCGCTTCCTGAGTTGCCTCCCCCACCATTCATGGAATCTGTCGCTGAAGAAGTACTTGTCTCCGTATTGGTAGCTGTGACTGCCATCGAACTCCAAACCCACATTCCTCATAGAGACGGTATTCTGCACTGACGATGCATCATCTGGTTCTGGGAGATGCGGCGCTTTCCCAGCTTCCAACTTTTGAAGGTAATTCTTGACAGCTTGGGCACTCACCATCTTTGGATTCGATTCGAAGTCCTTCAGCAACGTGGGAATGTCCGCTAGTATCCTGCTAGGATCAATTTCCAAGCGACTTAGCATCGTCGCGACCGTATCTATGATTGCTCGAACATCTTTGGAATAGAAGGCAGGCTCGAGCGACTTGCCGGGGCGCAAAGTTAATGACATTGCCCATTCAATCTTCTTTTTTGACCTGCGAATTTCGGGTTCGCGGATCCTTTCTAGCCAAATTGTGGTGATTGCAATGGCGATCTCCCAGTCCTTCCCATATTGCTCACAAAAACTCTTTGACGGTTCAACTCGCGTGTGAATTTGTTTTGCCAACCAGTCCAGGAAAGTCGAACTGAACCAATCTTCATCTTCATCACACTGCTTTTGAAAGGAAACCTTCATAACTCTATTTCGGCTTCAACTGCGGGAACAGGATCACGTCGCGGATGCTTTCCTGGCCGAGGAGCATCATGCAAAGCCGATCAATGCCGATGCCGATGCCGCCCGCCGGGGGCATGCCGTGTTCGAGCGCGACGAGGAAATCTTCGTCCAGCTTTTGTTGCTCGCCGCCGGCTTGATGTTCCAGCGTGGTGCGCTGCGCGATGGGATCGTTCTGCTCGGTGTAGCCGGGCGAAATCTCCTGGCCGTTGATGCAGCACTCGAAGACTTCGACGGTCGTCGGGTCGTCGGGCGAAAGCTTGGCGAGCGGCACAAGTTCCTTGGGCAGATGCGTGACGAACGTGGGCTGGATGAGCGTCGGCTCAATCAACTTTTCAAACACCGCGCCGGTAACTTCAAAGTCTTCGTATTCCTTGCCGATTTCCGCGCCCATGTCGTGCGCGCGTTGGCGGCGCATTTCTGGAGAAAGCTCAAACCAGTCCTTGCTAGTGTAAGCGCGGACAAGGTCCTTGTATTTTCGAGTTTCCCATTTGCCGTCAGCCTTTGGAGTCAGATCAATAATCTTTGGCCCGTATAATCTTTCAAGCCAATCCTGCGTTTGCTGAATTCGATGAAATGTTTCGAGCCCGTATGTGGTCTGAGCAACCTTTCCAGCCGACTTGGTTGCGGCAACCCGCGCGTTGACAATTCCCCTAAGACCGTCCCGTAGAAGCTGCCATGCTTCCATGACAATCTTGTCCTGCTCGCATCCAGGTTGGGAAAATTTCTTTAGGCATTCCTCAAGTTGAGGGAACACTTCACGAAAGGTCTGCTGCAACTCACTAATTATTTCCGCATCTTCGGCGTCGGCTGCTTGTTCTTTTGTCCGTTTGCCCAAATCCGCAAGAGTATCTATCGCCGACTGAATCGCCCTTTTCCTTTCATTGGTCTGGTCATGTTCAATTTTCAGCGTCCCCAAAACCTTCTGCGCGACGTGGCAGATGAGCGATTGCACCGTTTCCATCATCGTCTCGTAATCGCCGAACGCCTGATAGGCTTCGAGCATCGTAAACTCGGGATTGTGCCGGCGGGAGAGGCCTTCATTGCGGAAGTTCTTGCCGATCTCGAACAGTTTATCAATGCCGCCCACGAGCAGGCGTTTGTGATACAGCTCCAGGGCGATGCGCAGATAAAATTCGCAGCCGAGTGCGTTGTGAAAGGTCTTGAACGGTTGCGCCGCCGCGCCGCCGGGAATCGCCTGCATCGCGGGCGTCTCCACTTCCACGTAACCGCGACTGTGAAAGAACGCGCGGATCTCATGCACGATGGCGCTGCGCTTGAGAAAAACTTCCTTCACGTCGGGATTGCCGATGAGATCGAGGTAACGCTGGCGATAACGAATCTCCGTGTCTTCCAGCCCGTGCCACTTGGCCGGCGGCGGCCGCAGCGCCTTGGCGAGGATGGTGAACGGAGGTGGCGGCGACGCCCCGTCGCCGGGTGATTGCGTGGGCGCAACTGCTACACCAGAAGGCTGCGAGGGCGCAGCCTCCACGCCGCCGAGCTTGATGCTCGGTTCGCCCGTCTTGGTGCGAAAGAGCGTGCCGGTCACACCGATGAAATCGCCGAGGTCGAGGTGCGTGAAGATGTTCCACTGGTCATCGCCCAGAACATTTTTCTGCGCGTAAACCTGGATGCGCCCGCTCTGGTCGCGCACGTCAATGAACATGGACTTGCCCATCTCGCGGTGCGCGGTGATGCGGCCCGCCACCCTGACCTTCGTGCCTTCTGGCAGCGCGCCAGATTCAAAGCCCGAGCGGGCGTCGTTGCAAGTGCGGTCGGGCGTGAACTTGTTGCGGAACGGGAAAACGTTCTTGGCCTCAAGAGCCTTGAGCTTGGCCTTGCGTTGTTCGATGAGTGAATTGGTATCTTCTGCGGACATGCGGTGGAAATGGAACAGGAATTGGCCGCAGAAACCAAGCAAACAAACGGGGAGGTTTAACCACGAAACACACGAACTACACGAAAAGGAAAACGGAACGCCGGGCATTGTCCGGCGTTCCTGAAAGTGAGGAACGCACCCCGCCAGCTTCTGGCGTCGGTCAACGCGATTTCAGCCAGGTCGGGCAAAGCATTGTGCGATCCACCACCATCTGGCCGACGAAATGTTCGGCTTCGGATTTGTCGGTCAGCACTTTTGCGACGAGGCGGCGATGCGATTTTTCCAGAACCTCGTAAGCCACCTTAAGCTTGGCGAGTTCGATTCGGATTTCTTCGAGAGATGCTTTTTCAGTCATAACGAATTGCTCAATGTCTGTCCCATACCTACGGGGACAACAATGCTTACAAAGCAGCATGCGTTCCGTCCCCGGGGCGCAACCAAGTGCAAGGCCAGCCAGCATACCGCGCCAAGGATTTCACGGTCAGTGTTGCTGTGGGTTATGCATGTTTGACAGTGTTTGAGGCAGGGAGTAGATAGTTCTTCATGGACACCAGAATTACGAGTCACTCGAACTAAACGTCACTTATGCCCATGCCCAAAGTCAGGATCGTGTTGAGAATTCTCGCTCTCACAATTGTCGCTTTCCTGGCTTGGGTCGCACTTCAACCACCTCCCGGACGTCCCAATGTCTCGATCAAACTTCTCGGTTATACGAACGACACTTCTGGAATACGGCTTGCGATGATTGCAGTTACGAATCAGAGCGACTCAAAGATTGTTGTTTACATGCCACGCATCTTAATACAGTCGCCGGCAGACCCGCGGGGCTTTGCTTATTATGATTCGCACAACCTTACGCAGTGGCATTCGGAACTTGGTGCTGGCGAGTCCGGCAGTTTCACAATTCCACAGCCCACAAACCAGTCGCTGTGGAAACTCTCATTCTACGTTTATAATGATTTTGGCGTGCCTCAGATTCTCAAGCGTTTCGCGGCAGGCCGGCGGATGCCTTACGAAATTGCAAGTGAATGGATTGGTAGTGACAAATGAGCGGCACGCCTTGGTTTCTTTTTCCTCAATCGTCTTCAGATCGCTTTTCCAGGCATCAATCCAGCTTTTGTAGTTCAGTTTGAATTCAACTCCCACTCTGGCAGACTTCGCTCCGATGCGCGTCCTTGGTTTTCCCTTCAACATCTATCTCGCGGCGTTTGCCAGTGCGCTGGTCGCGGCGTTCGCGGCGTTGCCACTGTGGCGCGCGTGGTGCATTCGCACGGGCTTGGTGGATGATCCCGGCCATCGCAAAATCCATGACACGCCCATCCCGCTCGCCGGCGGACTCGCTGTGCTCACAGGTTTGTTGCTTCCACTGGTCATTGCCACGGTCCTGCTCAAGTTCAATTTGATCGGAGAAACGAGTTCCGCACCGTTGCTCCATGGATTGAACAAACGTGCGCTGCAACTGGCGGCCATCGCCTTCGGCGCAGTTGGGATGACGATCATAGGCCTGCTGGATGACAAACATGAACTTCGTCCCGCGCACAAGTTCATCGGGCAATTGCTCATTGCGGCAATTGTCGCGGCGGCGGGAGTGCGCATCACTTTGTTTGTGCCCAGCGTTGTGTTCAGTTACGTCGTCACAATTCTCTGGCTGCTCACCGTCATCAATGCGTTCAACTTTATGGACAACATGAACGGCCTCTGCTCGGGGCTGGGCGCGATTGGCGCGGGCATGTTTGGATTCATCGCGGCAACGCGTGGGCCGGATCCGCAAGGGCAGTATCTCGTGGCTGCCACGGCGTTTCTTATCTGTGGCGCGCTCATGGGATTTCTGCCGCACAATTTTCCGAAGGCGCGCGCGTTTCTCGGAGATGCTGGAAGCCACCTGG
>JABFSR010000247.1 GCA_013140495.1 Verrucomicrobiota bacterium | reverse complement strand
AAATGTCGTTGGGCATTGCGGAATTGCAGCCAACCGTTCGGTGAACGGAAATCGTCTGGACCTGGCAATTGTTTCGCCCCCATTTTCGTGTTTTTGGTGTGTTTCGTGGTTAAGCTGACTGCATTTCCTCGGTTAAGTCCGAACTCCGAAGTTGGATTTCGCAACCGACGGAGAGTGGCCGTCCTCGGCCACAGCAACATGGCATGCGAAGCGTTTGAAAAAATGTCCCCACCTCTGGCAAGACAACGGACTGGTATCTTGCCAACCTCGCCAAAGCTCACGGAATGAAATGGGTGACACTGGACGGCAACGCGAAGCACCCCGCAGCGGCCTTGGTATAAACACCTAGCCCGAAAGTGTCCCGCCACTGGGCCGGTTGTAACGATCCCCCAACATCGTCGCGCCCTGCGAAGATTTTTTTAACGCAGAGGACGCAAAGCTTGGTGCGGAGGTCCGCAGAGAAAACATTTCCTCCGCGACACTTTGCGAAAATCTTTGCGGTCTCCCGCCTTCGCCCGGAGCTTCGGCGCGGCTGAGACCCCGGCGAGCCGTAGCTCCGCGCGTAGGCTGCTGCGTTGAGCCGGGTTGACCGCCCGTTTGGTTGCGGCTCCGCCGCGCTGCGTCTATGCGTTTACAGCAACTTCAAAAAAACGTCGGCAGTGATGATTTTCACGCCGCGAAACTCGCGCAGAGCCAGCAGGTGCTTTTTATCGCCCGACACGATGCAATCCGCTCCGGCGGCGATGGCACACTCCAAAATCATTTCGTCAAACGGATCAGGCGTTCCGCCCCGGGCGCGATCCGAAGGGAAAACCAGATCGGCCGATGAGGTGAGAACTTCAATCCATTCCACGCGCTGCTTGTCCGGGTAGCGCGCCGCCAACTCCTCAACAGTGTCGAAGTATTCAGACAGAAGTTGAGGACTGACAAAAACCGAAATCTCGCCGCGCGCCCAAGCAGAAAGGCAATCGAACGGTTTGCCCCGCCAGAAACTTGCGCTCGCCACTATGTTGGTGTCAAAGACGACCTTCATCGGGAGCGTCGCCGGCGCACGGTCTCAATTGCATCCTGAACCTCTGCCTCGTCTTTCGCCGTCGGCTCGGGCAGATCGCGTCCGGACAGTATTAAGGCCCGCGCCTTGGCGGCAGTCAGCGCCACCCGTTTGCGCAAAATCACCAACCCGTTGACGTAGCCGACCTCCAACTTGTCGCCGGGATGCAAACGCGCCTGGTCGCGGATCGCCTCCGGGATCACCGCCTGACCTTTGGTGGATAGACTTGTAATCATGCGGTAAGACTAAACCTACCACGGTAAAACTCAAGTGTCAGTTAATGACGATCCTCAATCCTCGTTTCAGCATTTCCCCTTCGCGCCTCTTGTGCCTTTTTGTGGCCACAGAAACTTCTGCTAAAATGAAACGGCAACTTTTTTCCCCGCTGGTGTTTCTATGAAAGTGGAATTACACTGCAATTATGAAATTCGGCGCAAATAGACTTTCTGACGGTCATCTGACGTTAATGATTCTTGTTTGCCTCTGCTGCTCCGCTCAGGGTCTGGGTGCTGCCGCGAATCCTTACGAAACCATTACAACGAGGAACGTGTTTGGCATCAAACCGCCCGCACCACCCGCACCGGTTGAGCAGCCGAAACCGCAAGCGCCCGAGATCAAACTCCAAGGCCTTACGACGATTCTTGGCAACAAGCTGGTGTTGTTTAAGGCAACAATTCCCGCGAAACCGCCTGAGCAACCCGCACCAAAACAGATGTCCTTCATGTTGAGCGAAGGCCAGCGCGACGGGGAAATCGAAGTGCTTGAGATCAATGCAGTGGCCGGTATCGTGAAGTTCAGAAATTATGGCGTGGAGCAGACATTGAACATGAAGGACAATGTTGACAAGCCTGTGGTGCTGGCAGCACCGCCTCCGCTCCCCGGAGTGCCGGGTGTAACTGCGCCAACTGCGAATCCTGCGGGAACCATACCCGCCCCTGTGGTGCCAGGCTCTGTCACGACCATCGGAGGCGGCCAACGTACAATCCCGACACGAAACGTTCGTTCTTCATCTGAGGGCGACGGCGCTTCTGCCTTGGCCAACGGTTCGTCGGCGGCTGGGCAGGTTGGTTCCCAGCGCAGCATCGAAGCCAACGTGGCACTGTACGAAATTAACAGGGCAAAGAATGAGAAACTAATTCAATCCGGTGTGAAGTTGCCACGAATGCCTGAGCATCCCCTTCTTCAAAGGGCACGAGCCGAGGCTACTCCTCAGTCTCAGTAGTTTATTGGGGGCGGTTAAGTCCGATTCCAAAGTTCGGGGAGCACGCCCGCCTCGGGCGTTGCGGAACGCGCCTCGCGTTTTGCAGTTCGGACGAGTGCAGGCAGGTTTTGGGCTTGGAACGATTTCGTATGATTCGCATTTTTTTCGCGATGATGCTGAAAAGTGCGCCCGTGTCGGGCGCGATCCTAAGTTCTATTTCGGAATTCGGGTTAAGTCCAATCAATGAAGTATCGGTAAAATGCTCGAATGATTGTCACTCCACAGAAGTGGTTCATCTCACGAAAAGCCAGCGGTCAGGTCTTGAAGGGCTTTAGCGTTGGACAGAAGCCGTTTTGAACGAAAGGTCGCGAAGAGTCTCGTAGTTCGGTCAGCACCGTGTGAAACCTGCAGCCGCAATCGGATATTTCGTCTTTAACCGCCTCAAGTTTCCAACTATAACACCGCCCATGACCGATTCTACCGCTGTACCGGGGATTACGCAGAGACATTCCTTTGCACTTCTTCTTGGAGTGGCTGCGGGCTTGGTTTGCCTCACCATTCTCGCCTTTTTTGGAGTTTGGAACAACGGATTCATCAACTATGACGACAACACGTACGTATTTCTGAATCCTGACGTCGTTCGCGGCTTGGATTGGCAAACCGTAGAGTGGGCGTTTGGTCATGTGGATGCCTGCCATTGGGTGCCCCTGACGTGGCTGTCCTACGCTCTGGATTGTCAGATGTTCGGCCTTAATCCAGCTGGTTGCCACACAACGAATCTGATTCTTCACTCTGCTTCGGTTGTTTTGTTGTTCTTTGTTCTCCAGTCGTTGACAAGTTTTATCTGGCGGAACGCACTGGTCGCTGCGTTGTTCGGAACCCATCCTCTTCGTGTCGAATCTGTGGCGTGGATCGCAGAGCGCAAGGATGTCCTGAGCGGTTTTTTCTTCATGCTCTCCCTTCTTGCGTACGTGCGTTTCGCTCGGAGCGCTCAGGTCACTGGCCAGAGGTGCGTTTCCAGCAATCAGCCATCAGACCTCCAAACCATGGAAGCAGGTTTGCGATTCCCCTCCTCGCGCTTCTATTGGCTGGCTGTATTCTTCTTCGCGTGCGGCCTGTTGAGCAAGCCGATGCTCGTCACAATGCCATTCGTTTTGTTGCTCCTTGATGCCTGGCCATTGAAACGGATTGAACTTTCAATTTCCAATTTCCAATTTCCAACTTTGAAGCAATTGGTATTGGAAAAAATTCCGTTCATTGTGCTGTCGGGAATCATCAGTATCGTTACGTATCTGGCGCAGGAGGCGGCGAAATCAGCATGGAGCACTTCGACTGCGGGCCTCTCACCACTGCCACGTCTTGCAAATGCTTTGCACGCCACCGCCACGTATCTTTGGCAGCAATTCTGGCCCACCAACCTCGCTGTTTATTATCCGCCCCAACCCTTCACGCTGTTCTCACCAATTGTGCTCACATCAGCTTCTGTTCTCCTGGTGGTGACAATCGTGGCTGTCTTTCTCTGGCGGAGTCGCCCGCATTTTACGATGGGCTGGTTCTGGTTCCTCGGCGTGTTGTTGCCCGTCAGCGGCCTCGTGCAGTCGGGAGATATGATCCAGGCGGATCGGTTCACATATCTGCCAAGCATTGGCCTGTTCATCCTCATTGTCTGGTCGTTGGCAGAATTCGCTTCAAGACCGGTTGCAAAGATCGGATTCAGACTGGTCGCTGTCGCCGCACTTTGCCTTTTTGCGGTAAAATCGCATCGGCAGGTGGGATTGTGGAAGGATACGCGGACATTGTTTACGCACACGGCGCGCGTCACGCATAACAACCACGTCGCGTTGGCATTTCTGGCGGATTTTGAGCTGACTGAAGGCCGGCTTTCCCAAGCTGAGGCAACTACAAAGCAGGTCTTGAAGATCCTCCCTGGTTATCCGCGCGCAGAATACCTGATGGCAAGCATTCTCCAGATGCAAGGTCGGATGCAGGAGGCGATTCCGTACCTGGAGCAGTGCATCGGGTCGGAAGTGGCGGTTCCGGGGAGGGCGCGAATGATTCTTTCGCTGATTGATGCCGGGCGTTTCGCCGAGGCGGACACCATTCTGTATCAGCTCTGGCAGGTGGCATCTGGAGACCCAAACCTTGCGTTGATGAAGGCGGCGTTGCTCCGAAATCAGGGCCAGTCCAACGAGGCCAAAGAGTTGTTCCGCAAAGTGGTTGCTGCACAAACGCCGCCATTGGCGGACAACCCGACGATGAACTTTGAGATTGCCGAATTGTTCTGGGCGGTGGGTGACGCTCCCAAGGCCTCTCCGTTTTATGCCAAGGCCATCGAGCAAAGCCCCCGGCATGTCAATGCGTTGAACAATTACTCGTGGCTGCTGGCAACCGAAGCAAATGCACAACAACGCAACGGAGCACGAGCCGTGGAACTCGCGGAGCGCGCGTGCAAGGCCACGGAATGGAAGCAACCGGTCTTCATGGGCACACTGGCGGCGGCTTATGCGGAGGCGGGTCGGTTTGACGATGCTGCAAAGATGGCCGCTCGTGCGCATGATATGGCAAAAGCAAATGGCATGGAGGGCGTCGCCAAACGGAATGAGGAATTGATGGAGCTTTACCGTCAGGGCAAACCGTATCGTGAGCCTGCACAATAGCGGCTGTGGTTGACCCCTGGTGGGAGGGGCAGGGGCGGGTTTCGAGCAAAGGCCACCGGCTTTGACAAATCCGTTGACAGGCTGGATGGAGGGCGTAAAACAGTATCAAACTCGTCTCAACCTCATCCGCCATGAAAACAAAACTCATCACCTTCGCAATTATTCTCTCATCCGCCTTCGCCTCGTTCGCACAGGGCAAGATCAGCTTCGCGAACGACTCGTTGCATCTTTATTATTGGTCGCCCGTCATTGGCAATTTCCTGACTGGCGATGAAGGGCTTGCCGGTACAGCCGCGTTGGATGTCCCAACACCCAGCAGGCGCTCTCTTGGGGTGTATCTCTATGGCGGAACTTCTTCCGGCAGCCTGTCTTTGCTGGCCTCAACGACACTTTCGGCGACGCTGCCCGGGCAACAAGATGTGATGAACCTGACTTTGCCTGGTTTTCCAGGCGGCACACCGGCGTTCTTCCAGATACGAATTCAGGATACCTTTCTGGGTTACTACCACGGTGAATCCACGGTTTTTCAATGCACGCCAGGTTCAAACATCGCGTTCAATGGTCTTTTCAATCACGGTGGAACGGCATTATCCACTTGGGCGGACGGCACGTTCGACCTCGATTCACTTGCGCTTGGAAGCCGGGGAGCAATTGAGATTGTCGGCACGCCCGAGCCAGCCAGTGGCTTGATCACACTCGTAGGGGCGGCACTCCTCAGTTGGCTTCGCCGTCGCAGGTAGTCAGAAACGACCAAAACCAAAGTGCTCGACCATATATGAAAACAAAACTATTCGCGTTGGCGTTCATCTGCGTTTCAACTGGTGCGTTTGCCCAGGGTAAAATCAACATGGTTAACGATTCAACCCGACTTGTTTACTTTGCAGCTACACTTCCTGCCGATGCTGCTTTTTACGGGCAAAAGGTCCCGGCTGTGTTGCCCAGCGGAATCACCCTGATGGTTGACCTCTACGGCGGCACAACCCAAGACAGCATGACTTTGCAGCGGACCACGGTGATCAATCCCGCCATCCCTGGCAGTTTTGGGCCGATCACATTCACTTCCGTAAATTTGCCGGGGGACGTTGATGCGTTCTTTCAAATCCAGGTTCGAGACTCAGCCTATCCCACGGCTCAACTGGCGATGCTTGGAGGCAGCTATATTGGTTTCTCACAGATATTCACGATGCGGCCGGGCACTTCGATCGCGTTCAACGCCATTAACAACCCGGGCGGCACTGCGTTGTCCACGTGGCAGCCGGGGACTTACGATTTGGGTGGCGGCGAATTTGGTGCGATCGTAATTCCCCTGATTCCTGAACCGTCCAGTCTCGCAATTCTTGGCGTCGGAGCTGCCTGTTTCCAGTTCTTCCGTAGGCGGAGATAATCAATTCCGTTTGGGCTCGCCGCCATGCGCTGCCTTGCCTTGGCGGTAGAGTTCAATCAATTCCCGGTTGCGCGCAACGGTTTCTTGAAGCTGTAATGAGTCGGCCAGTTTCGCCGCGCGTTCGGCGGTGGTAATTGCCGTTTGAAAATCTCCCGCCTCCGCCTGTGCGGCGGCAAGTGTTCCGATAAAGAGCGGTTTGGTGTAACCCGTCAACTCGCACGCACGCGTCGCAAGCCGCACGGCCTCGTCACCATCCCGGAACGCCACGTTTGTGCAGGAGGCCCTCAACCAGGCAAAGTTGTTCAAGATGCTGGGATGATCCGATTGCGCGGCAAGGGCGGCCCGGTAAAACTTGACCGCATCTTCATAATCGCCTTTGGCGTCGAACCTGTTGGCCAGGGATCCCAATGCTTCAGGATACGCGGGCTGAAGTTGAATCGCTTTTTCAAGCAACAGCTTTCCTTCTTCAAACTGTCCCATGTCCATGAGGTGGCCGCCCAGACCATGCAAAGCTTGGGGTGTATTCGGATTCAGTTCCAACGTGCGGCGAAACAGGGTCTCGGTGTTTTGCCAGTACGGCAATTGTTGCGTTGTCCGGATGGCCAGCGCAGCAATGATGGTGATTGACGCGAATGCGAGAACGATTCGCGGCGCACGGAATCGTTCCGCCAAGGCGGAAGCCAGCCAGATCAGCGCGGTCGTCAATCCGATCATTGGGACGTAGGTGTAGCGATCTGCGTAAGCCTGCGCGCCGACCTGGATGATCCCGATCACCGGCACAAGCGTGCCCAGATACCAAAGCCATCCCGTGATGACGAACGGCCAGCGCTTTCGGAAGATCCACGCTGTTCCAGAAATCATCGCGAGAACGGCCATTGCGATCACGACCATTCCCGTTTCCCAACTTTGACGGTGGGTGTAAATGGGCGAGAGGTCGGCGGGCCAGACCAGCAGTGTGAGGTATTTGTAGTAAGCGACCACTGCGTTTTCGATCCGCGCCATTGGCGACATCAGTTCAATGGACGCAACCGCGCCACCTTGCTTCTGCGCCAGAAACGTGACGACGCAGGAAATTGCCGCCAGCGCAAAGAACGGAATCTTTTCCACGACCAATCCCCGCCAGGCTTTTCCCGTTATCTGCCAACCGTCTCCCTCTCCGCTTTGGGGAGAGGGCAGGGGTGAGGTGTTTCCGGTCGTCCTCTTGAGAGGCCAGACATCCAGCAGCAACAAGACAAATGGCCAGGTGACGAGCATTGGCTTGCTCATCAACCCCAGCACAAAAAGAACCAACGTCGCACCATACCAGACTTTGGACTTTGGACTCCGAACTGCGGACTGACTCATGCCTGACACATATTTCGCGTACGCCATCAGCG
This sequence comes from Verrucomicrobiota bacterium, assembly GCA_013140495.1. Lineage (GTDB taxonomy): Bacteria > Verrucomicrobiota > Verrucomicrobiia > Limisphaerales > JADLHS01 > JADLHS01. The sequence continues at coordinate 28,470 of JABFSR010000247.1, read as the reverse complement.
ACAACAAACCAAAGAACGTCGAAAGCACATCCTTCCTCTCGGAAACCCACGCCACAGATTCCACGCGTAATGGGTGAACTGCGAAGACTGTGGCGACCAGTGCGCTTCTCCAGACCGATCCAGTGAGTTTTCGCAGCAGCAAAAGGAGGAGTGCGGCATTCACCGAGTGGAACAATATGTTTGTCGCGTGATGCCCCATCGGTTTTAGTCCGAACAACTGGCAGTCAATCATGTGCGAAATCCACGTCAGCGGATGCCAGTTACCCGAGTGACTTTCGGTGAACGCCCATCGAATGCCTTCAGTTGTGACGCCGTTCTTTACGTAGTCATTTTGTGCAACGTAACTGAGATCGTCCCAGTTCAGGAAATCGAAGTGACGCGCCGGAAGAAAGAGCAGCAGGGTCGCAACCGCGAGCATCACGGCGATGACCGGGGCAAGCCAGTGTGCGGATCGGAAAGGGGAGGGCGAAGTCATCTCACTTTTCGCGGAACGGTTTTTCGGCACGGTAAAGGTCAGCGAGTTCCTGATTTCGTTTCGCGACATCCTCCTGTTTGCCTGCCAGGGCCGTGTCGCGTGCTTTTTCTGCCATTGCAACAGCATCCGGAAACCGCCCGGCTTCGGCGTAGGCGGCGGCCAGCGTGCCCATGAGGACTGCGACCTTCCATTCGGTCAATTGACATGCTCGTTCGGCAAGTTCAATGGCACGGGGACCGTTGCGGGTTTTGTCGTCCGGATCGGTGGCAAGTATCCATGCCAGGTTGTTCAATGCGCTGAGGAATTTGGGATCGAGTTCGATCACTTTTTCATAGCGCGCCGCAGCAAGTTTGGTTTGGCCTGCTTTGCTCAGGAGTTCTGCCAGTTCAAAGTGCATTTCTGTGAGATTCGGCTTGGCCTTCAACGCTTCTTCAAACTGGGATATCGCTTCACGAGTCTTTCCAAGCCGGTCCAGTGTTCGGGCAAACTTGCGCCGGGTTTGCGCATCCTCCGGCTTCAACTTCACCGCGGCAGCGAAGTTCGTTTCCGCTTCCGCATCACGATTGAGCAGTGTCAGAAAAGTTGCGAACGAGCTTTGAGCTACGGCGAGCTCCGGATGATTCTTCGCGATCTCGCGGTACATTTGTTCTGCTTCGGCGACCTGACCTTTTTGATAGAGCAGTACTGCCATGCCTAATTGAAATTCTCCATTGGAGGGCCGGGCCTTGATCGCTTCGCGAAGGGCGGCCTCCGCCTCCGGCAACCGGCCTGCGTCACTCAGGGATAGTCCGAGACGATAGCTGCGTTCCGGTCGCATCTCGAACGCCACAACCGAATCCTCAAGGTAGGGTAGCGCTTCCAGTCCTTTTCCCTGGAGTTGGAGGCCAAAACCGATGTAATACTTCACCGAGTTTGCAGATTTGCGTAGCGAGGCGTATTCGAGTGCACGGAACAGATTCGTCATGGCGCTGTCCATCCGGCCTTGTTTCAGATCGTCAATCCCCATGCAGCCCCATGCCACATAGTTTTCCTTCGTTACATGTGTAGCGTGGGAGAATATCGTCTGACTATTTCGCCAATGTCCGACCTGCTGGTGGGTCAGCACGGCAAGCGCCGCGAGCAACGCACTGCCTCCGGCCAACAAACTTCGCCTGAATCGGCCGTCTGCAATTTCCGCCACGGCCCATACGACCGCGATAAAGATTCCGATCAGGGGCAGGTAAGTGTAGCGGTCCGCCCGGGCCTGCGCGCCGACCTGCACAAGGCCGATCACCGGCACGAGCGTTCCGAGAAACCAAAACCAACCAATCGCCAGATACGGGCGGACGCGCATTTGTCGAACTGCGACAATCGAGACAACAACCAGAAGCATCAAAGAGCCCGCCAGCACGGGAGTGGGAATGTCCATCGGATGCGGGTAAAACAAAGCGAGATTTGCAGGCCAGAATGTCTGGCCGAGATATGCAACGTACGCCAGCGCCGCGTTGCCAATGCGTGATTCGAGTGGGATCACGTCCATTGCAGCCACCGCCTCGCCTTGTGCAATGAACGTGACGACAGACGAAAGCACAACGAGAATTAAGAATGGAATTTTCTCCACGACCAGCGCCTTCCAAACTTTTCCCGTCACCTGCCAACCGTCTCCCTCTCCGCTTTGGGGAGAGGGCAGGGGTGAGGTGTTTCTGGTCGTCCTATTGAGAGGCCAGACATCCAGCAGCAACAACACGCATGGCATGGTCACCAGCATCGCCTTGCTCATCAACCCACATCCGAGTGCGGCGAGCGTGAGTCCATACCAGACCTTGGACTTTGGACTGCGGACTTTGGACTGCGGACTCTGGTCTTTGGACTGATTTACGTACCTGGCGTAAGCAATCAACGTGAGCATGAAAAAGAATCCGCTCAATACGTCCTTGCGCTCCGACACCCAGGCGACGGATTCCACATGCAAGGGATGGATGGCAAACAACGCCGCCACAAATGCGCTGCGCCAGATTGAACGTGTCAGTAGCTTTAGGGCGAACCATAACAGGACTGTGTTGGCGATATGCAGGATGAGACTCGTGACGTGATGGCCCGCTGGCTTCAGTCCGTAGAGGGTGCAGTCGAGTGCATGAGAGAGCCACGTCAGCGGATGCCAGTTGGAGACGTAAGTGCGGGTGAAAGACCAGACAACTGCCGGCCAGTTGAGTCCTTTGGAGATATGCTCGTTTTCAAAAACGTAATTAGGGTCGTCGTAGTTGATGGAATCATTGCGCCAGACACCCCAATACGCGCCAAGCGTCAGCAAACCAAGGACGAGTGCAATAAAAGCGATCCGCCAGGCGGACTGGCGGGTGACGGTGTTGTTTTTGTCTGAATCGGACGACATGCGCTGCGTCTTTTGATGGCGGGGAATTGGGCGATTGTAAAGCCGCAACGTTTCGTTCGAGCCGTGTTTGTGCGTGTTCAGACACTGCCCCGGAGATGCGGGCGGTCCCTCGTCCGTAGCGCTGACGCATCTTCCATGGTTGTTCAAATGATTTCGCTACCTTCTTTTTTTTGCGCCTTCTTTGCCTTTTCGTGGCTGTGCAACCCTCCACTTTCTTTGGTCGTGCGCTGGCCGCGTAAGCCGTCAAATTTTATTTGCAGTTTTTTTTGTGTCCGCTATTGCGTCACTACTTCCCACTATTCTCGACTATTTGCGAATACTCGTCTGGCCTTCATGCATCACTCAATTCATTCCAAAAACCCGTGCTACAGTCGCCACGTATGCACGACGTTGAAACACAAAAACAGTTCATCAGTCTGCGATCAAGGGGCAAAACCTTTGATTGTATCGCGGCTGAATTGGGAGTCTCGCGCCAGACGCTCATGAACTGGAGCCGCAAGTTCCAGTTCGAGATTCAAAACCTGCACGCCATCGAACTCGAATCCCTCCAGTACGAGGTCATCCAATCCCGCGAGTTGCGCGTTCGCGCCATGGCGGATCGGCTCAGGCTCGTTGAAGCCGAATTGAAGAAGCGCGATCTGACGGAGTTGTCCACAACCCGCCTCGTGTCGTTGGAGGCAGGTCTTCGCCGCCAGATTCTGGCGGAAACCGGCCCGCTTAAATTCACTGTGCCCATCAAGGAAATTCCCAATGAGGAATACAACGAACAGGTTCAGGACTGGTCCCCTTGAGCGGGACGCTTTGGTGGAGAAGGTGAAAATGTTCGATCTTCGTGACGCCCTTTCGTTTGATGGGTGTGTTCCGTGGTCGGCTGAAATGCTGTTTCGAGAATCATGCCAGATCGCGTTCTGAATCGCGGGTTGAATCGCCGGCCTGATCGTCATCCGACCCGCATGTTGGGTGGCGTTCATCGTCCGCGCCCACGCAATGAACTCGTTGAAGTCTGCCAGATCCTTGGCCGTTATATTCGGTTCCGGAAGCGGGCCGCCCGCGAAGATCCACATCTCTTTGGTCCGGAGTCGGGCCGGTATTTTCTGGAGACTCTTGCAGAAGAAAGGAGAGCCGTGGAAATCGAAGCGGCGTTGCGGCGGGTTTATGGACCGCCATCTCCCGGGGAAACATCGCCTGTGGCGCGGGTGTGGCAGGAGCGCTACCCGGAATTCAAGAGCGCCCGGGAAAAACGAAAGTGGGTAAAGTTTTGGTTCAAAAAAAGTAAATAATTCAAAACCAGCGTAACGACGAATTCTTGCCGACTTTGACGGGCAGGCCGGGTTCCTTCGGATTCGCACACCACACTTTGTCATGCAGTTCATGTGTCATGTCATGGGGGGGCAGGCGAGCGAGGTTCGCGAATGTGAACAGTTCCTTCTTGCTTTGGCAGTTTGATGGTGGGCTAAATCACGGTTGAACCCAACTCATGACGCGCTGCCATTTCAGATCCCATGGATGGATGCCTTGGGGCTGCCGTTATCAGACAACAAAACAACAAAGGACAAACCTATGAAGCAACTTGCCAAACTCGTGTCGGCATTCGGCATCGTCTCAGCGATCGCTACGACAACAACCCTCGGGCAGATCAGCACGATCATCGTGGATGAATTCGGCAACGGATTCCACAACGGTACTGCCGTCCCCGCTGGATTCCAACCCGATCCATTCAACGGGAACATTCCCGGCTTCGCCTACACGTTCCCATTCGCCTGGACTTACCCGGTGTCGCCCGTTGCCGATTTCCTGGTGTTCGAGCCCGGTGCTACACAACCGTCCGACCTGCTGCGTTTCATGCGAGACCCCGGCACCGGGAAGACCCTTTTGTTTTTCTACTCGGATGCGTCCCCCGGCGACCCGCCGGATGCACCAGCCGATGTGTTGGTGCTGCCGAATACTGCCTTTCAAATCACCAGCGCTGAAGAAGTTGGATTATTCGGGAATCCTTATTCGGAAGCTGGACCCAATGGGATCGCAAATTGGCAGGTGAACGGGGCTTTTCCCGGGTGGGATGGCAATCCATCTGGAACGATGTACACCTTTGTCAGTGACGGCGTGGTTCCAGAACCCAGCTCGCTGGTTCTGCTGGCGGGTGGCCTCGGGATTCTTGGCGTGTCCAAGTTGCGTCAGCGAAAAGTTGTTTTGTAAACCGGTGCGGAGTTTCAGCGTGGGCGATACATTGACGACCTCGAGGTGATCAGGCATAGGCGAGCCGGAGGGCGAGCCGCTTGAAATCGGAATCGCCCTGGCGAGTAATGCCTGGCAAGCGCCGGATTCGGTGCCGTCTTGCCACAACCCGCCTCGTCACGGCGACTTTACGCGATAGAAGCGCTGCGGGTTGTTGGTGGCCTGCGGGTCGGTGAATTGGAACTGGCCGGAACTGGCTGGCGTCTCCACGGCGGGGCCGAGGTTGGACCAGGCGTTGAACGGCAGCGCCACGTTCGTGCTGGCGAAGACGGTGAAACTCGCACCCGTCAGATTTGTGAAGCTGAATCGGAACGTGCCGTCGCCGAGTTTCGTCAGGCCGGTCAGCACGGGCGGATTCGTGGCGATGATGATCGGGACCTGGAATTCCACCGCGCCGATGTCCACGTGCGCGCCGGATACGCGCGGGAATCCAACGCCGCGCTGATCCGTGGGGAAGCTCCCGGCCACTGCGTCGTTGCCTGCATCCAAAGCGGGCGAACCAGCAAGCGGCGGCATGGTCAGCGTCGGGCCGCCGTTGTTCCCGAGGGCAGCCAACAGCGGGTTGGTGTCCACGAGATTGTTTGGACTGGTGAACGGCGTGACGACGCCAGCAATGTTCGGGCTGCTCGATGCCGTGTTCGCGCAGACGATGGAGTTGGTCAGGAAAAACCCGCCGCTGGTGTTGTTGATGCCGCCGCCTTGCGCACCGCCGCCCGGCGACTGATTACCCACCACTGTGCTTTGTTTCACGGTCATCGTGCCGTTGAAATTATAGATCGCGCCGCCGCCATTGGTGCCGACGTTTCCGCTGAACGTGCTCTGATTGACTGTCAGCGTGCTGGACTGGTCGTTGAAGATGGCCCCACCAAATCTGGCGGTGTTACCGCTGAATGTGCTGTTGTTCGCGACCAGACTGCCGCGGTTGAGAATCGCACCACCGTTGATTCCGCAGGCGCAATTGTCCTGGTTGCCCGCGAGCGCGCACTGGTTGAGGGTCAGGCTGCCAAGGTTTTGAATAGCACCACCTTGGCTGGCAAGGCCGTTGATCAAGGAGAGCCCGTTGAGCGTCGCATTGATACCGCTGTTCACAAAGAAAATGCGTGAAAGATTATTGCCGCTGATTTGAATACTGCTGCCAGAACCGTCAATCGTGGAGTTCTTGTCCAAAACAATCTGACCGGTCGTCAGCAGAATGGTTTGACCGGCGAGAGAGTTGGCAAACGTGATGGTGAATCCGGGTTCGATGTTGGCAACGACCGTGCGTAGCGAACCAGCACCGGAATCGGCAATCGTTGTGACGATGGAGTTGGTGGTGACTTCCACCGCGCCGAGATCCACATGGATGCCCGATGTCCGCGAACGGCCGCGTTGATCGAAACTCAGTCCGGAAGCAGAAGCGTCATTCCCCGCGTCAATGGCTGGCGAGCCGATGAGCGGCCGCAGCGTGGGTGTCGGGCCGCCGTAATTGGCCAGCGCGGCGAGGAGCGGACTGCTGTTGGTGAGATTGTTGCCGCCAGTGATGAATGAGCCGCTCAGGTTGGAATTGATGGTCGCTGTGTTCCCCGCGACGATGGAGTTGGTGATTGCGATGGCAGCGCCGAGAATACCGCCGCCGTCGCCACCGTTGTTGCCGGACACGGTGCATTGCAAGAGGCCTACTGGCGAACTGAACGGAGCGGAAATGGCGCCGCCTTGCTGCGAGGCCGAGTTGGCGTTGAAGGTTGTGTTGTCAGCCAGCAGAACGCCTTCATTCTGGATCGCGCCGCCGTAAGACGCCGAGTTGGTTGCGAACGTGCTGGCATGGAGCGTAAGCCGGTTGCCGCCACTGTTGAAAATGCCACCGCCTGCGAAACCGCTGTTCGCGACGACGTAGCAATTGCTGAGGGTGAGATTTCCCTGATTGAAAATCGCGCCGCCATAGTTGGCGAAGGGAGCCGGGCCCACCGCATTACCGCCGGTGATCGTCAGTCCGCTGAGAACGCTGGTCACGCCCGGATTGATCAGGAATACGCGGCTGGCATTGTTGCCGGAAATTGTCAGGCCGCCAGCGAGAGCGGAAGCGTCCATGCTGAGATTGTTGCTCAACGTGATCTGGCCGCTGGTCAATACAATCCTCCGGCCCGAAAGGCTCGGATCAAAAGTAACGGCGTAACCAGTCGGCAGCGCAGCCACGATGTCGCGCAATGATCCCGGCCCGCTGTCGTTGGTGGTGCTGATCGTTGTGGGAATAAACGCGACCTGATCCAGCCAGCCCGCGTCCGATCCTGTGAAGAGCGAACCGTCCTTGGCGTAAGTCCACGTCAGACTGTGCGAGCCGGCAGGAACCGTCACGACTCTTTGCTGCCAGTTTACTTCGCCTGAAATCCTGGGCGCCGCTGGTTGCTCGACGGCATCCAGGTAGAAGCGCAGGGAATCGAAATTGGTTTCCGAAGAAACTTTCCACCAGAACATCAACGCACCCGGCCCGGAAACCGTGGTGGCCAGCGAGCTGGATTGGGAATCGGCGATGGCGCCGCTGCGGGCGGCATCCGCGCCGTCGTGCGTGACGCTCGTCTGGATGCCCCAGTTAATATTGCCGCTGGAACTCCAGGTGAGTCCCGTGGTGTCGAGCGCGATCGGATACGAAAGCTGTGGCGAAGCAATGCCGTTGGCGACCACTTCAACTTTGTCCTGCAACGAAGCGCCGTCGGGAATCGCACATTCAGTCGTCACCACATTGGTACCGGTCCACACGCCGGTGCTGCTCCAGTTGTAAGTGCGTCCGTAACGAACAATCCCGTTGCCGTCAGTGAATCGAACAAGTGGGTAATTGCTGTCCTCCTGTTCATCGTCGCCGTAGGCTGCGCCGGCTGAAATGCCGTTGAATGTCGTCCCGCTGAAATGCAGACTGCCATCGGCATTCGCCGAGATACTCCGAACCACGGGCTGGGCGTTGGTCAACGCCAGACCCTGGGGCCGATAAACATAGAGATGCGGGGGGGAATCGTTGGGATTGTACAGCGCCGTCCCGTCGGGCAGGTTTAGCATCCGATTGGGGTAGGCAGGACCGGGATAAACTGTTCCGCCCCCCGGCGCACTGATTTGGGTCAGTTTGTTGCTTAGATAATCGTATTCAAAGAAACTGACTGGCTCGTTGAATACTTCATCGGGAGTGGGCGAGGGTGCCGTCGCGCACACTACCTTGCCATCCACCAGCATGGCACAGGGCGCGTCGGGCATGCCCTGGCCATTTGGGAAAGACGGAGCGGCCTGCCAGGTGCCAAAATTGGTGTTGCCCGAGGGCGTATAGAGGGCATTCGGTCCGTGGTCCCCGAAGAAAATAACTTTTCCATTTGGCAGCAGCATGGCCGGACCGGTTTCCGCGCCGTAACGGGAATACAATGGAACCGGCACACCCGCATCGCTGATCCATTTGTTCAAGCCCGGGATGTATCGTTCCGCATTTGTCGAAAGAATGTCCACGGTCAGGATGCTGTCGTCGGGCAACTTCACCCACGAAACCTCATTTTGACCGCCCAAAGTCGGAGGGCCGTTGGTCCACGTATTGTCAGCCGGGTTGTAGATTATCGTGAGATTGTTCGTAGCCGGACTGACCGGAGCCACCATGACGCTGCCATCGGGAAGCATCATGGAAGTGGCGTCGGAGATATTGACGGACAAGTTCGTCGGGACTGAAATCTGGGTCCAGGTGTTTAACACGGGGTCGAAGATTTCTGATTTGTTGCCGCCGGTTCCATATTCACCGCCCGCCACCAGCAACCGACCATCTTGCAATAGTTGAGACGCATAAAAGAATCGGGTGTCGGCCATCGGTGCCGTGCTGGACCAGGTGCCATTCACGTAACTGCCAGTTGAATCCGGCGTGAGGCGATACCAAGTGGTATCGTGCATCGCGAGCACCGTGCCATCCGAGAGCAGGTGCAGGTGACCGACCGTATCCGGTGGCGCATTGGCAAGCGGAATCCAGGTTCGCATCTCCAATCCCCCAACCATAATGTCACCGCCAAAATTGGTCCCGGCCGAAGTGAATGCCACGGCTCGAAAATGGTAGAGATTTGTAAGCGACACGTTGGTGACGGTAATACCCACCAAGCCGCTGTAGTTGATCGTGATGCTGTCGCTGACATTCCCATAACTCGTCGTCAGTCCATATTGAAAATAACAAGTGGTGTTCGTTCCGCCGATGGAGACTGAAGCGTTTAGTACGGCGCTGGTAAAGGTCAGGACGGAAGCTGGGAGAGTGAGGATAGTGGGAACAAACGGCGCATTGGTGGCTTCGACCGAGCCGATGTCCACGTGAAAGCCAATGGCGCGCGGCAACCCGCGTTGGTCGGTGGCGAAACTGTTGGTGATGGAGTCATCGCCGTCGTTGTTTGCCGGAGAACCCGGCAAAGGCGGCATCGTCTGCGTGCGACCGCCGTAATTGCCAAGTGGCGACAGCATAGGATTTACCCCGACAAGGTTATGACTGACCATTTGAAATCCCTCGATCACCGCCACCTCAAGGTCCGGGTCGTTGTTAAGCCCAAAGAGTATGGAGTTGGTCATGCTCCGCGTGCCGGCAGCCGAGATGGTTGCACCGCCAGCGGTTGATGCGTTGCTGCAGATGGTGCTCTGATTGATGGTCAACGTCTGGGCGGTCGAACAGTTAATAGCGCTATCAAGGGCGGCGGTGTTTCCGGCCACGGTGCATTGATTCAGCGTCAGCGAACTTCCGATATAACTAAGAATGGCACCCCCATTTTTTGCCCGGTTTCCACTGAGCGTGCATCCGTTCAACATGGCGGCGCCATTGGCTTCTACATAGAGTGCGCCGCCCCAACCCGTAGAGTTCGTCGCGCAATTGCCGGTCAACGAGCATTGACTCAGCACTACATTGCCAGCGCAATAAACTGCACCTCCAAGATTTGCGGCATTCCCGTTGGTGAGCGTCAGTGCATTCATCACCGCGCCCAGCCCGGCGTTCACACTGAAAATGCGCGATGCACCGGTGCCATTGATTTTGATTCCACTCGCAAGAGCCGACGCGTCAATCGTCACCCACTTGTCCAAGACGATCTCTCCGCTCGAGAGCAGGATGGTTTGGCCTGACAATGCGGGGGCGAAGGTGATGACCGCGCCGCTGGGCGCGCTGGCGAGCACGGTCCGCAGCGTGCCGGGCCCGGAGTCCCCCGCATTGGTGACGACCAACGGTCCCAGCGTTGAGATGCTAAAATTGTCCAGCAGCACGGTGGCGTCGCCATTGGTAATTCCATTGAGCACGCGGAGCGAAGCGGTGTTGCTCGTGGCGATGAACGCAGCGCTGTTCACGTAGTAAGGGTTTGCGCCCCCAACCGCTGGCGCGCAGGTGAAAGGCATAAGCCCGCCGCCATTCAGCGAAATCGCCGCATTGGGAGTTCCGCCTGAACGGCTGTTGGCCCGGAAGTTGATCAGGTACTGAATGCCAGGAGTGAGACCGGTTATCGTGGTGGAAAGCGTGTTGGTGTTGTTGGCGCCGCTGCACTGGATGAAAGCGACATTCGTCCCATTCGGAATCGCGCCATTGTTAGCAAACAACCCGGGAGTGTTCGTGCCGCCGAGGTTAAGTCCGATGCGTGCCGCGTCAGAAATCGTCCAACCGGTGATGACACCACCGTTCTGACTGGCATAGCCAACACCACTGAAATAGTGGTCGGCCTCGAAGCTGGGGTTGGGAATCGTCTGCGCCCAGGCTGCGGGAGCGAGGATCGAGAATGCAAGTATGAGGTGCTTCAGCAGCTTCATGGATACGAAGATGTTTTAATTTAATGGCAGGCAAACGACGGTGAATGCATCTGGATGGAGCGAATTAGCGCAGGAAACCGTGTTGGTGGTCAATCCTAATCAGTCGCTTCGCGCATCGCTGCGGCGAAAGAAGCGGAGGCCGAAGAGAATTTGCCCGCCTCAATCTTGGGGAAAACTACCCGCGACTAAGGCGTTTCCTCAAACAACGTTTGTGCGAATTGTTTGGCGTCGAAGGGTTGCTGATCGTCCGGTGGCTCGCGATGTCTGTTCAGATTTCTGCAACGTCAATTCACGGTCGGTACAGCCGATAGAACTTGTTCGCCGCTGTCGGAATTGTGACGGGATTGGTGGACACACTGGGCGAGAGCGTCCAGTTGGCTGGCGACAGCGTGGGCGATTCCAACAGTATGGAGCCGGGCGTCATGGGCGTCCACGAGAGAGTGGCCTGGTTGGCGCCGGACTTGTTGATGGAAAGGATTGGCGCGCCGATTTGCGAGCCGACGGATTGCGCGGTGACTTTGTAGTTGTCGAAGAAAGCCGTTCCACTCGCGTTCAGTGACACGGGATCGCCACTGCCCGCAAGCGCGGCGATGGAAGCATCCGTGAAATTCGCGATGCCGGGATCAACAAAACCGTTGGTGAGCACTTCAGTCCCGTCGTAGAACAATCGGTAGGTCTGCGAAGAATAATTTAGCTCCAGCCGATAGCTGTGCCAGGTGTTGGGTGGAACGATGATTCCTGGAACTGGAGTGATGAAGCCCGTTCCTGGCGCTTGGTAGAGCAATTCCAACGTGGTGGCATCCACAAAGGCGGAGGCAGCAATAAGAGCAGGTGCTCCAATCAGGTCATCGTAAACCTCCATTCCGAACAGCGGGCCAAAGCTTCCGCCAGGAAGATTGGCGGCCTCATATTTCATCTGCCATTCCACAGCGATGATTGGAGTTTGGGTCGCACCCACATTCAGGTTCGTCTTGGTGACCCCAAATCGAACGTCTGCGCCGGTCCGATTGATTCGCACGGCCTGAGCGCCTGCGGCGACATTCGTGTTTTGGACCGTCGCCGCGCCCGTGCCTGATTGCAACCACGGCCCATTGGCACCGTCCTGGCCAACGAGCGTGCCCGATGAAAACAGCGGCGATTCGAATCCGAGGCTGTCGTAGATCACATTCTGCGTCAGCTTCTGAACTTCCACCGCGCCGATGTCCGCCGCGCTGCCGGAAGGTCGTTTGAAACCGCGTTGGTCTGTAGTCGGAGTGGTCGCACCCGCGGCGTTGATTGCCGGAGAACCTGGCAGTGGCGGCATCGTGCGGGTTGGCCCGCCGTAATTGCCGAGCGGGGCGAGGAATGCGTTGATGGGCGAGCCGCCCGTGCCGACGATATTGCCGTTCACGCCGTTATTGATGAAGGAATCCGTGCCGTTGCCAACGAGGCAGTTGGTGGCGTAGAGCGATCCGTTTTCCATCCACAGTTCGGGGCCGGTGCCAGAGGTTGCTGTGTTTCCCGCGAGAATGCATGCGGTCAGGTTGACCATGCCTGAATTGTAATTGTCGATGGCCCCGCCGCCGAAACTGCCAGAAGTCGCGTGGTTCAGAGCAAGGGTGCAATGCATCAGGTTTAGCGTGCCCCCGGAGGAACTGACGATCGCACCACCGAACTGGGCTGAATTCCCGGAGAGCGTACACTGCGTCAGGTTCAGCGTGCTTCTATTCTCAATCGCGCCGCCACTGGAAGTGGAATTTTCGAACAGCGTGCATTGTGTCATTGATAGATTACCTGAGTTTAGAATCGCGCCGCCATATACGGGGTCAATTGCTCCGATGCCATTGCCGCCAGTCAGGGTGAGGCCGCGCAGGGAAACGGTCTGGCCGCTGTTCACGTGGAAGATACGGGTGACATTGCCACCGCTCACGGTGAGGCCGGCGGACAAACTGCTGGCGTCAATCGTGAGGCTGCTGCCGATGATGATTTCATTCGTAAGCGTAATCGTCGCGCCCGAGAGCGCGGGATCGAACGTAATGGTGTCAGCCCCGGGTAACGCAGCCGCGTCCAACACCGCTTGTCGCAACGAACCGGGGCCGGCATTGCTGTTCGTCGTGACCACGAGCGATTTTCGCAGAGCCAGTGCGTAGGTATGGAACGTATTGGCATTCGTCGGCATGACGATGGTGAGATTGGTCGTGGCCGTGGCGGTGAACGTGTAATCCACGCGCAGACCGTTGTCTGTGCCCACGGCGTTCTCATTCACGTAAATGGTGTCCGTGCCGTTGGTGAAGTAGGAAGCGCGCGTGGCTGGCGCGTCCCAACCGACGCCGTAAATTGAAACGGTATAAACCTCTCCGGTCGTCAAACCTTGAACGGTGAATCGCCAGGGTGCGCCGCCGTAAATAAAGCTTGAGGCCATTACCGCGCTGCCCGAACCGCCGAGCGCGGTGAGGTTGTTGGCATCAGAGGGGAGCACAAAGGAAACCCCCGCGACGCTGAATTGTCCGACGACGGACGGATTGACATTGGTACCCGTGCCCGGCACGGTGACGCCATTGACTACCGCCGTGTTGGTATTGCCGAAGTGATAGGCCCAGAGAGTTTGCCCCGCCACAATGCCCGAGCTGGCGTCATTGGTCCACGCGTTGATCGAAAATGTCCCCGCCGATGCGGCAGGAACGAGAAGCGCGAGCGATAGGATGAGGAGAATCTGTTTGAGCAGCTTCATAGGCGGGATGTGAATTGAAAGTTTCAGCGCGCGAGAAAATGGTTCGGGACAATTCGTCTGATCGGCAGGATTAACTCACGGACAGCCGCGAACGGTCAAGGGATTCCTGTAGCGACTCCCCGGCAGAGAGCCGACATCCAATCAATTTAAAAGAATGCGGTGCTCTGCCGAGCCGCCGCTGCGTCCAGCTGCTCACCGCGGCTGCGGTTATGGTTCATTGGCCCAGCGTCCGTTTGTAATCCGGCGGGGTTTCGCCGTAGCCCTGTCTGCGGCGGGCAATCGCTGGCTCGATGATTTCCTGACGGATGTCTATCTCGCCGTGGAAAAGTTCGCGCCAGAGTTTGCGGGTGTTTTCCGGGTAGCGATTGGGTGCATCGTCATCAAAGGCCGGGCGGAACAAATCCACCGCGTTTTGCAGTTCGCGCTTCAACTCGGCGGCGGTGGGGTGGCCAGTCAATTGAATGGTGCGCTCGAATGCTTTCAAATCTTTGGCATCCAGCCGGTCCAGCTTGCCGATGAGAATGTCCACCGGATGCGGGATGGTCAGGGTCACGTTGTCGCGTTGAACCGTCTTGGCGCGTTGCCGCCAGCGGGGGCTGGTGCGGAAGCTCAATTCAAATCCGGGTTCGAGATAAAAACCGCCGTGGGTCTTGTCCAGTTTTGCCGCGACAATCAAGGCTGCCAAATCTTCATCGTCGTCGGAGAACAAATCCACATCGCCGCTCATCAACTGGCGATCCACGGTGAGTTGGAGCGGCGCCGAGCCGTAGAGGGTGAAGTGGAACGGACGATCCTTGGGCAGTGCGACCAGAAATTTCTGGAGCAACTGTCCCGCCGGGGTGGCCCAGTCAATTTCGCCCGCCCACCAGTTTTTGATCGAAGGCATGTTTGCGGGGACCGACACCCAGAAAGTACAGCGCCTGTTGAATGAGCCGGTTGGTCACTTCGGAATCCCGACTAAGCTGGCGGGCCAACGCCTGCTCGCGCGGACGGAGCGGGCGGGATTCCTTGCGGATGAGCAGGCGCGCAGCCAGACGCGATTTGCGCCAGGCGGTGTCGGCTTTTATCTCTACCCGCTTCATGGCTGAACACTAGCGGAGCATGGAACCTTTAGCAATCCCGTGTGCCGTAGCCGCCCCGGACGAGGCGCATGAATTGGACGTCAGACAGCATCGGAATCCTACTTGTTCTGAATACTGTCCAAAACCCGTGAGTCTTTAACCGTGAACAGCAATTGTCTGGAGGCAAGTGGAGCGGAAATCGTTGGGGCGGCAATCACACGATTGCGGCAAACGATTAGCAACCGTTTTCCAAAACTGTTTTCGCTTAGCTCTTTCAACTTCGAAACGTCCTGCTCGCTCACGACGAGGATGACAGTCTGCTCACCAGGACGTTCACTGCCGCTTTTTCCGGAGAAAATTTTTGCAGTGAACGTCATGTCGGGAGCAGTCTTCAAATCACTTGCATCTGCGCTTCCTTCTGATTCGACCTTGTTCAACACGTTTGTCAGGCCGTCCGTAGCCAAGAATATTTGAAAGTTTTTGTCTCCAGATGAGTCTTGAGACTCTCCCGCCTGAAATGACTTCCGAGACTCGCCCATAACTGGAGACCAATCTACAACCTTCCCATCGCGAAAATTCACATCAAATCCCGTTAAGCGTAGTCCTCCTTCCCGAACGACTGTCTCGAAAGGAAACGAATACATGAAGATGAGAACTTTTTCATTAACTGGAATCTCTGATGCCGGGATTCCAAATGTGTTGGTGACTTCGGCTATACTCATGCCGGGAACGATGAGCTTGTTCAGTTCCACCTCGCTGTAAACCTTGGTAGCATTGGAAGTCACCTTTGACTGAGGCTCATTTGATTTCTGACCGCAGCCCACGGCAAAAGCAGCTAGAGCGAAAAGGAGTATTATTGTTCTCATAAATTCATCTCGTGGAGATGCATTTTTATGCGCTTCATTTATTCCTCAAACAACGCCTGCGCGAATTGTTTGGCGTCGAAGGGTTGCAGGTCGTCCGGTTGCTCGCCGAGGCCGATGAATTTGATGGGCAGGCCGAGTTCCTTCTGGATCGCCACCACCATGCCGCCTTTGCTCGTGCCGTCAAGCTTGGTCACGATGAGGCCGGTGAGCGGGACGGCTTTGTTGAATTCGCGCGCCTGGTTCAACGCGTTCATGCCGGTGCTGCCGTCGAGCACGAGCAGGACTTCGTGCGGCGCGCCGGGCAGTTGCTTGCCGATGACGCGATGGAGCTTGTGCAACTCCTGCATGAGGTTGTGCTTGGTGTGCAGGCGGCCCGCCGTGTCGATGAAGAGGTAATCGGCCTTGCGCGCCTGCGCGGCGGTGACGGCGTCGTGTGCCACGGACGCGGCATCCGAACCATACGCGCTCGCGATGACTTCCACCTTGAGGCGCGTGCCCCAGAGTTTGAGTTGCTCGATAGCAGCGGCGCGGAAGGTGTCGCACGCGGCGAGCAGTACAGTCTTTTTCTGCGACTGGATGTAGTGCGCGAGTTTGGCGGAGGTCGTGGTCTTGCCCGTGCCATTCACGCCGACGATGGAGACCACCGTCGGGCCGCTCGGAGCTTTGAGCAAATCCGCCTTGTTGCTCGAAAGGCTCTTCTCAATCTCCGCCCGCGCGATGGCGAGGTAATCCAATCCTGCGGTGCCCTGTGATTCGTAGGCGAGCTTCACGGCGGAAACGATCTGCGTGGTCATCGCCATGCCGAGGTCGGCGGCGATGAGCGCGTGCTCGATCTCTTCGAGCGACTCGGCGGTCAGCTTGGGTGAGCGCGTGACGATGCGTTTGATTTCGTGCGTGAGCTTGGCGTGCGTCTTGGCGAGACCGGCTTTGAATTTGGCGAAGAGTCCCATGAGAAGTTAACCACTAATGGACACGAATTAACACGAACAGAGCGCGGGTCTGTGACCCGCAGCAATTCCAGACGCCACCAGTTCTTGAACCCGCTGCGGCTCACAGAGCCGCGCTCCGCTGAAAGGCGATTCGTGTCTATTGGTGTGCATTCGTGGTTGAAGTCTTTTTTTCAGCAGCCCTGGCTTTAAGTTTGTCGTAATGCTCTCGGGCCAGGCGGACGGTGCCGATGAGCGGCTTGCCCTTGCTCATGCCGTGGCAATCACTGCCGCCTGTGACGAGCAGATTCAGCTTGGTTGCAAACTCGACGTAACGCGACGAGGTAACCAGTGGGTGCTTGGTGTGAAAGCATTCGATGCCATCAAGCCCGGCATCGGCAAGTTCAGGGATGGATTCGTCAGTGCGGTTCAATCCGGGATGCGCCATGACTGCAAGCCCGCCGGCCTGATGAATGAGTTGAATCGCATCCAGCGCGGACATCTTCGCCTTGGGCACCCAGGCGGGGCGGCCTTTCTTGAGAAATCGCTCGAACGCTTCGTCCAGTGTCCGGCAGAGTCCGGCCTTGATGAGTGCGCGAGCGACGTGCGGACGTCCGGGCGAGCGGCAATTGGCGAGCGCGAACACATCATCGGCATTCAGAGGCACGCCGAGCTTGTTGATGGCGGCGACCATTTCGCGGATGCGTTGCTGGCGGACGATTTGAAACTTGCTGATTTCACGCACCAGCCGCTCGTTATTTGGATCAACATAGTAGGCTAGAATGTGCAGTTCGTTGCCGCGATGTTCGGAGGTGAGTTCCGTGCCGACGACAAATTCAATCCCCGCCTTCGCG
Source organism: Verrucomicrobiota bacterium (assembly GCA_013140495.1). Lineage (GTDB taxonomy): Bacteria > Verrucomicrobiota > Verrucomicrobiia > Limisphaerales > JADLHS01 > JADLHS01. The sequence continues at coordinate 11,209 of JABFSR010000247.1, read as the reverse complement.
CATTCGATGGCCATCGCTTCGCAACCTTCCACGGTGTCGTGGTCGGTTAACGCGAGCGCGCCGAGCCCATGTTTCTTGCCGCGCGCAACGATCTCCTCCGGCGTGAACGTGCCGTCGGAGTAATGCGAGTGCAGATGCAAGTCGGCGTAACCAGAAGTCGGAATGCCGGCGGCGCTCTGACCTCTAATCTCCGATTTCTGATTTCTGGACTCTGGGCTCATTTCACATTTCTAGCCGGTCGCATCAGTTCAGCCTTCACCTTGTCGAGAATGCCGTTGACGAACTTGCCGCTGTCCTCGGTTGAAAACTTTTTTGCAATGTCCACCGCCTCGTTGATGCTGACCACGGGTGGGATGTCCTCGCGATGCAGCATCTCGTAAATGGCGAGCCGAAGGATGTTCCGATCCACGGCTGCAATGCGGCTCAACTCCCAGTTCTTGACGTGCTTCATGATGTGCGCGTCGGATTCATCCCGATGTTGGAGCGTGCCACGGATGAGAGGTTCGGCGAAAAGGCGCATCTCGGCCTCGCCCGTGGTGGGTGGCGGGAGCTGGACGGGCTCGTTCCAGTTGGCTCGGCCCTTTTCCCCGGCGATGGCGGCAGCGCGCTGCGAATCCCAGAATTCATTCATGGCCTCATCCAGATTGTCGCGAGGATTAAGGTCGTGCTGGAACAGGAATTGGATTGCGCGTTCCCGCGCTTCACGGCGTTTGCCCATAAGTCATTTGTAAAATGCCGGAAAATAGCGCCCGGCGAAATGAAAAACTTCGGTCGTGCAAAATGACGGAGTGCGGACCGCCGAATCCGCGTGGTTCAAAGGACGTCTTTCGGCTAAGTCAGGCATCAAGTCGCAGGTTCGCGCGGACTCGGCGGTCCGCGCTCCGGATGTTATGCAAAATCCGATTGAATTCCTTCCAAACCTTCCGACACTCAATGCGCATGGCGCGCAACCTCAATTCATCTACCCACACAGATCGTCTCGCATTCGAGCGCGAGCTTTGGGAGCAGGGCATGATGCGCGTGGCTGGCGTGGATGAAGCCGGCCGCGGGCCGCTGGCTGGCCCGGTTGTCGCTGCGGCAGCAATTCTGCCGCGCGTCTGGAGTGAGGGCGGTTTCGACGAGCGTCTCCGTGACTTGAACGACTCCAAGCAACTCACAGAAGCACAGCGCGAAAACTTTTTCCAAATCCTCACCACACATCCGGACATCAAATACGGTGTGGCGCTTGTGGATTCGGAGACGATTGATCGCATCAACATTTTGCAGGCGACCCACCGCGCGATGAACCAGGCGCTGGCACAACTCAATCCGCCGCCGAATCACGCCCTCGTTGATGGACGTCCGGTGAAGACGCTGTTGTTTCCGCAGACGGCGTTGGTGAAAGGTGACGCGCGCAGTTACAGCATCGCGGCGGCGAGCGTGATTGCAAAGGTGACGCGCGACCGGTTGATGTTGTCGTATGATAGACAATTTCCGGCTTACGGTTTTGCCGGGCACAAGGGTTACGGCACGCCGGTTCATCTGGCGGCGATTGCGGCGCACGGGCCCTGTGCGATCCACCGGCGGAGTTTTGCGCCGATTAGGCGAGACTCGTCCCACGGGTGAAAATATTGCAGGCACGCTTGCCGAACAACTGGTATTCTCCGTGTATGAAAATGGCAGAATTGAACGGCGTGGTTCATTCCGATCCCGAAATCATGGGTGGCACACCTGTTTTCATCGGCACGCGCGTCCCGCTGCAAAACCTGATTGATTATCTCGAGGGTGGCGAATCCATCGAGGATTTTCTGGATGGTTTTCCTTCCGTGAAGCGCACCCAGGTCATCGCGGTCATAGAGGCGGCCAAGCTGAAGATGTTGGAAACGGTCTGAGCCATGCGCATCCTGATTGACGAGTGCTTGAACTGGCGGTTGAGCCGTGCGTTGACTGGACACTACGCCGTCTCGGCTCAGAAGATGGGTTGGAGCGGCATCAAGAACGGAAAGCTGTTCGCGCTGGCTTCAAACCGTAGAGGTCCATCTTTACTGGACTGCTCAATGAATGAACGAACCAACTTTTATGAACAAACTCCTGTGCCTTTTGTTTATGCTTGGTGCGATAGGGTCGTTTGGACTTTCAAGAAGAGACAGTTTCACGAGTCATAACTCCACAGCACGGGGACAACTCGTCGGGGAGCCGTTCACAATTCACAATGGCGCTTCGGGCAAACGAATATTCATGGCATTCGGGATCGGTTTTTCGGTTGCCTTCCTTTATTGTCTTTCACGGATACGCAAGTGATTACGCAGCCCGCAGAAGGCAAACAAGATTTGGCATTGAAGGGATTTTAGGCTTTGCGTCCGGTGTTTCAAGTGCGCTCGGAGGTCGCCGTCCGACGGATGATTTCCACCAGTGTTGTGCGCGGCTCAAAGCCTGTCACGCGCGCGAGTTTTTCCACCACGGGTTTGCGGCGGCGCATGTCGTCGAAGCCAGGCGCGTAGGCTTCCGCATACGGCACGAGCTGGATGGGAGATTTCGAGCCAAGTGTTTTCACCACCAGCCTTGCCAGTTCCACCATCGAGATTTCCTCGCTTCCACCGATGTTGAAAACGCCGCCGCGTGCAGCCTCCGTTCCTTGCAATCGCACCAGAGCCTCCACCGTGTCCAGCACGTAACAGAAGCAGCGCGATTGTTCGCCATCACCGAAAACGCGCAAAGGTTCGTCCGCCCGGGCCGCTGCGATGAACCTGGGCAATACCATTCCGTAACGACCGGTTTGTCGCGGCCCGACGGTGTTGAACAACCGCACTATGACGACTGGCAGCGATCTCTCACGCGCGTAGGCCAGCGCGAGGAATTCATCCATCAGCTTTGAGCAAGCATAACCCCACCGCGATTGTTGCGGCGGGCCGATGAGCAGATCGTCGTCTTCACTGAACGCAGGTTTGGTGCTCTTGCCATAGACTTCGGAGGTCGAGGCTACAAGCACCGGCACGCGCGTGGTTGACGCGGTTTCCAACAGGACTTCTGTCTCGTGAAGGTTTGTGGTGATGACATGGATGGGTTGTTTGACGACGAGATCAACGCCCACGGCTGCGGCGAGGTGATAAATGGATTCTGAGCGAGCGACCAGTTCCTTCAACTCACGGCAATCTGAAATCTTTGATTCAATGATACGAAGTTTTGGATGTGACGCCACCGCGCGAAGATTGTCCTTGCTGCCGGTGGAAAGGTCGTCCAGCACCACCACGGATTTCCCATCTGCAAGCAAGCGCTCGACGAGATGCGAACCGATGAAGCCTGCGCCACCAGTAACGAGGACGTGTTGAGGGTTGAGGGTTGAGGGTTGAGAGTTCACTGCAAAGCGTTGGCAACCGCCTCAGCCAGCCGTTGGCGGTAAACGGGCAGCGCGATGAGTTGCGCTTCCTTTGAACTCGATAAGTAACCGCCTTCGATCAGCACCGCCGGACAGTTCTGTCCACGCAATACGCCAAGAAATCGCGCGTGGCGCACACCTCGATCATTGTTGCCATTCACCTGCAACATCGCCCGATGCAGGCGTACGGCGTAGCGGAGGTTGTCAGCATCGTGCGCGTTGTTTGGGAAAATCTCACGAGCATCATCTGGATACCCTCGTGTGATGCTTGAAGGCATTCCGGTTGGCGTCAGCACGTAGGTTTCAAGTCCGGCCGGCTCGCGGTTGCCGCTCCCGGGGAAGTTGAAATGCAGGCTCAGGAACAGGTCAGCGTGTTGTTCATTGGCGAATGTCACGCGGTCGGGCAGGGAGATATCCACATCGTTGGTTCGTGTCAACAGTACGTGCCACCCACGCTGTTCCAACAGGGGCGCAAGCCTCAGTGCCCAGTCGAGCGTGAACTCTTTTTCCTGACGCCCGTCCAGCACGCTGCGTGCACCGGTGTTTTTTCCGCCGTGGCCGGGATCAATGACGATGACTCTCCTTGGTGAAGCCGCCACCGCCAGTCCGCGTGCGAGGATTTCAAGGGTTTTGCGGGCGTCCAGTACGTGCAGGAAAATTTCCCCGCTGGAGAGTTGGGGTGCGTAGCCGAGGCGCAACTCGAGACCATCCCAATACGACGTCAGGCTTCCGGGTTGGAAAGTGAATTCGCCATGGGCTGTGGTCAACGCGTAGGCGGATCCGCCCGCAAACGGCACGGCGCGAGGTTCGCGCAGACCGTTGTCCAGTGCCCAGCGTTTGGTGGAAACCCAAATCTGGGCTGCGCTGTTCCCCAGACGCACGGGTGCTGTGCTTGGAGAATCCTTGCTGTCTGCTGGGACGACCGGCGATGGCAGGTCTGTTGGCGGCAGGGGAATGTCCGGCGCACCAGGAATCAGCGGTGGGGGGGTGTCTTCTCCAGCCTGCCAGTCAGGAGGAGGTGTTTGTCCCGTGCGTCGGTGATTGGCAGTCGTCTGACAGCTTGTAAAGGCAATCAGCGAGCACAGGCAGAGTATTGCCGGTTTGTACACCGGGCCATTGTGCGAATGAAGCAATGCGACTCAAGAGGAATCAAAAGGGAATGATTACAGTGGTGCTTCCCCCTGTTACCTGCCCTGGCCGGTCAACACCGCCTCCGTCTTGCGCCGCAGTTCGTCATTGATGGTTTCCACGGGGCGATGGCCGTCAATGATGTCGAAGCCGTAAGTGCGTTGCAGTCGTTTGAATTGCTGCTCCATCAGCGCCTGGTATTTCAGGAAGCTGTCAAAAATGTCGCGGGACAATCCGATGTCCATGCCGCTTTCCCAGTAATCAAGCGCTGCGTATTTGGCAAAGGTGCGCTGCACCAGTTCCTCCGGAGCGACGTTGAGATAGAAGACCGCGTCCGGCACAAGCGCCATGCCGTAAAGGTTTTTCAGCCAGTCTTCGTCCATGCCGCGCACGATGTCGCGAGCCATCAGCGTGTAGATGTAACGGTCGGCCAGCACCATCTGACCCGCGCGCAAGGCTGGCAGGATGATGTTCTCCATCTGATCCGCAAAATCCGTGGCGTAAAACAAACTCAGCGTCGTGCGGCTCAGAATGTTTCCCTCCTGTGCGCGTTCAAGTTCCTCGCTCACAAGCGATGACCGTTTCAAGCCGACTTGCACGGTGGAGTGACCGTTGCTTTCAAGCCACTCCACCAGCCATTTGATTTGTGTCGAGCGACCTGAGCCGTCCGCGCCTTCGACCACGATGAGCCGGCCCGCGAGTTTTTCCACGTCCACGCCGGGAATGCCATGACCGAAAAAGCGCCGTGCGGTCTTCTGCGGAACGATGACCCGGGCGTTGCGGTTGTTTTTGGTGCTGGATTTAGGCATGGCAGGATGAAGTTGTTTTCCCGTTCTTGCCGTTGCCGTTTGCGCGCCACGAGAATTTTGCGAGCTCGATCTTCTTCGCCACGAGCGAGCGCACAATATTCTGCTGGGTTTCTATGTTCTCGTTTGCATCAACGAGCACGAATTTGAACTCGTTGCTCATGGATAGATACTGGTCCAGTATGCGGCCCTGAAAGATGCGGAAGCTTTCGTAGGGATCATTCGAGATGCGCAGGTCCATGCCGGCCTCGAAGTATTTCAATTCAGGACGGCCATCGAGGATGCGGTTGAGCGAAACTTCGAGATCAGCCTTGAAGAAGAACGTCAGGTCGGGCAGCGCGGCGAAGTTGTAAATGTCCCGCACCCATTGCGGCTGGCAGCCACGCACGATGTCGCGCGCGAACGCCGTGTAAATGTAGCGGTCGCACAACACCAGATAACCCGCGCGCAGCAACGGCATGAGGTGCCGCTCGTAACGATCCGCAAAATCCGTGGCATGAATCAGTGAGAATGTCGTGGGCGTGAGCAGCTCCTGTTTCTTGCCCTTGCTTGTGGCGCTCTTGACCAGTTCGGAGGAATTCCATTCGCTGAAAAACACCTTCAACCCCTGTGTCTCAAGCCAGCGCTTGAGCAGATAGATCTGCGTGGACTTCCCCGAGCCATCAAGTCCTTCGACGGCGATGAGTCTTCCGGGAAAACCGAGTTGCGCAAAAGTCTTCGTCACATCCGCATGGAAACACAATCAACTGTATGGCGAAACTCAAAACTTTCGCCAGACTTTGAACGGGGAATTATTTTTCCGACCGGTAAAGCGCCAGATGCCTCGCAAGAATTTCCTCCTGCTCCGCACCGAGCTTTGATTTCTTTGCCATTTTTCGCATCCAGCCGTTCCATTCCGAGTCTGTGTATTTGTTTGGATCGTAAAACTTGTGGCAGCGACCGCACTGGCTGACGTATAGCTTGCGGGCGGCGTCAAATTCTTCCGGTGAAGTTGTTCCCAATCCGGTGGCTGGTGGCGGCGGGGGCGCGTGCATCGTGGCGCACCCTGCAATTCCCGCAAAGATCGCGGTGGCAAGTGTGAGAACTGCCAGTTTGAAGCGCGCCATAAACTGGGAAATGAATCCGCAACGATCAGGAGCGCGGACAGCTTTGTCCGCGAGTTCCGGGGTTGCGGTTCGTGCGGACACGGATGTCCGCGCTCCGGTGAATAAAGTCCTCAGCATCATCATCAAAAACTGACGCCAAACAAGAATCGCACTTCCAGGCGTTCATGCCCGTCCAGAACGAGTGATTTGTTGTTGTCCGGATTGCCCTGAAAATCTTTTCCGTAAATCTGCGGCATGATGGTGAGCGTGGTCCACCATTTTTCGGTGCGATAACTCAGCACCGGCCCGAGATAAAATACAGTGTGCTCCAACTTGTCGTATTCAGGCAACGCATTGTGATTTCTAAACTCCAGACCGAGCGACCAGTTCTTGTGAATGTCGCGCGTGATGCCGAACGTCGCCTCCAGTTCCCCTTCCGTCGAGTGAAAGTTATCCGCCCACTCCGTTGCATGGCTGAGATTCAATGCCCATTTCCAGTCACCGTAACGCTGGCCGAGAATAATCTTCTGCTCCAACTCCGCTTCATCTCCGCCGAAGGTGGGCTCGAGATACAGCGTCAGGCCCACTGCGTGTTCCGCCGGATTGAGCAGCATGTAACGGTTCTCAATCGAAATGCCGCCGAACTTGAACTCCGATTCGTTCACGGCGGGTGACACGCTGGTATCGCGAAAACTCTCGGCCTCGAAGTTGAGGTAGAGCCCCAATGTGTATTTGTCTGTCACGCCAATCTCAAGCTCCTCGCGCAGCTTCCACTTGTTGTAGTTTTCCTGCATCACGTCTCCGCCTTTGGTGCGCTGAGTGCCAAGGGTGACCGACTGTTCAAATTCAGCGGCACCCTTGGGCAGGGTTTCAGGCTCGTAGCTGTAGGTGAATCGTCGTTCTGTTGCTGTTGCCAAACCCGTTGCCAGCCAGCAAGCCAGCAGCGTGGTCAGAAACTTGTTTCGATTGATTGCTGTGAATGATGTTTTGTTCTTCATGCGAGTGAAGGCTAGACGGACGCACAAGTTCGCGCTAACGGTGGCTTGCGAATGTTTGTCGGTCGCTTGCCATGGACTTTCCTGAGTTGCTGCCATCAGTCTGACACTCAATGTTCACTTGCGCTACCGGCGCACTCGGCGACAATCAGCGGACCATGATTGGAATTGTTTCGCGTTTTGTTGTTCTCGCCGCGTTGTTTTGTTTTGGGACCGCCGCCAGCGCGGCTGCTCGCGTCGAGCACGTTTTCATCATCAGCATTGATGGCGGTAAACCCGAAGGTATTCAGCACAGCAAAATGCCGGTGCTCCAGAAGCTGGTGAAGGAAGGGGCTTGCACCTGGCTGGCTCAAACCATCAACCCTTCGCTTACATTGCCCGCACACACTTCGATGTTGACCGGAGTTCCCATGGAAAAGCATGGCGTCACTTGGAACAATTGGTCGCCTTCGAACGGCCTTGTCAGCGTGCCCACTGTTTTCACTGCCGCCAGGCAGGCAGGCCTCTCGACCGCGATGTTTGTGGGCAAGGAAAAGTTCCGCCATTTTCTCCAACCGAACACCGTGGATGAGTTCTGGTACGATGCGGCCAACGCGGTTGTGGTGATGAAGAGTGATAGCGGTGGCAAGGTCGTCAAAAAGGAGGGAAACATTTTCGCAATCCAGGTGGCGACGAATGCGGCAGGTTACATCATCAAGAACAAACCAAACCTGTGCTTCATTCATTTCACCGACACAGACACGATTGGCCATGAATTTGGATGGGACACACCGGAGCAACTAAAGGCCTTTGCCGAAACGGACGTGGCATTGGGAATCATCCAAAAAGCCATTCGGAAGGCAGGCATCGCGCGCCAAAGCGTGATCATCATCAGTGCCGATCACGGCGGACACGGCAAGGGGCACAGCCAGGGCACGCCCGAGGACAAGACGATTCCGTGGATCGCGTGGGGGCAGGGCGTCAGGAAGCGCTTCACGATCACCGACTCTGTGGGCACCTGCGACACCGCTGCCACGGCTCTATGGTTGTTGGGTGTGCAGCCCATCGCTGCAATGGACGGCACGCCTGTGATCAGCGCCTTCAAATGATTTGAGCTTTGGTTCGCCCGTGACCGCCGACATGCGAGGGGGGGTTATGATTTCTGTGTTGGGGTTTTCAGCGGATACAACCCCGGACAGCAGCCGAACGTTTCATGGAACGCCGCGCTGAAATGACTCAGGCTGTTGTAGCCGACTTCGAGCGCGGCCTCTGTGACATTGTAATCTCCAGAGCGCAACAACTCGGCGGCCTTGTCCATGCGAAGCTGGCGAAGATGCTGCGTAATCGTCCGACCGGTGTGCGTCGAGAAAATCCGGCTCAGATAAAAATGACTGCATCCGATCTTGCGACCGAGATCTTCAAGGGACGGCGGCTCCGCGAGATTCTGCCTTAGCAATAACATGACTTGTTCCACGCGCTCCTGCGCCAGGCGTTGCTGTCGCGTGCAGAACAATTCCTGCTCCACCGGCGGCTGGACGAAGAACATCAACGCCAGTTCCACGGCCTTGCATTCATACCAGATCGGTTGCGCTGCGGCATAAACGGGCGGTTGCCGCAGCGTGGCGATGATCTGCTGTTGAGCGAGCGTGAGCCGGACGGAGTTGCTGGCGGTGGCATTGCCCTTGTCCCCGTTCACCGCCGCCCGCAGCACCGGATGCAACATCGCCGCCGCGGCGTGCAGGTGCTTCGCAAGAAAATCAACGGAGTATTCAACCGTGAGAAACCGGTGATGCTGATCGGCGTGACGCATTGCCGCAAGCGGTTCGGTCTCGCGGCGGTAAAACCCCGCCGAGTCTGGTGCAAACTCCACACAGCCACCCGGGCCTTTCACAAAGCCTGCGCCCTCCAGGTTCAGACACAACTCCACGCAGTTGGGATGAAAGCTCGCGGCCCAGTCCAGATCACGCTTCGCAAAAAAGTCATGCCACTCGATGCTGTAACCCACGCCGCGAAAACTGCCGAAGATCGGCTGCCAGCCCGCACCGACGTCCCGCCACGCCTGCGCTTCAGAGAACGGCGCGGCCTGTGAAGCCGCCACGCGTTCGCGGCGATCGGTTCGTCTGGCATTGGATTCGGAACTCATGTCCTGCTTTGGTTGACGCAGGTTGATTCTCCCGGTCGGCCAGTGGGTGGGCAAGAAATGATTTGTTCGTGATGCACACACCCGCTCTCCGCCCGTTTTGCCCACGCCTTGTGAGGGCTCAGGATACCGTCAAGGTGGGCGACTCAGGAGGCGGGACGCTGTGGACTGCGGCGGGAAGCGGAGCGCCACGCCGCTTTCGTTCGATCAGGAGGTATGGAAGCTACCTGCCCTTCTCACGTTCAAAAGCGGTGTCGTCGCATTGTTTTGCCACCGCAGTCCATATTCCTCTCCACCAGCCTCGCCCGTTTTTTAATCACGCGAATCCAGCGAACCCGAACAAGCGCTTGCCAGTTCAACCTTTTGAGCTAGGATGGCGATGTTCTCAAACACGCCATTGCACCGTGAAATGCAGCAATCACAATTTTCTTTCCCTCCCGGCTCTCACGGCAATGGCGTTGTTCATCTCTGCCAACTGCGCTCATGCACAAATTGCGCCCGGCGTGGTCACGCTTGCGGCGGGTAACATCGTGGCCGTTGGCACCAATGCCAGCGCCACGATCAATGGCACCGTGAATCCGAACGGAGCGGATTCCACCGCATGGTTTGAATGGGGAAACTCCACCGCGTATGGGAACAGTACCCAACCGCAAAACATCGGCAGCGGTTCCAGCGCGGTGTTTTTCAACGCCGCGTTGACCAACCTGACTTCCGGATTCACCTACCACTATCGTTGTGTGGCCAGCAACAGTTTTGGAGTGGGGCGCGGCGCCGACCAGTCGTTTTGGTCGCCGGCCATTATGCTCAACGGCCCAAATCTCGTGACCAATGAATGTCATGTGCCATTCGTTGACCCAACGACCGTCAAAGGTTACCCAATCGCAATCACAGCAGGCGGGTATCATAATCTGGCGCTCAAGGCCGACGGAACAGTTATCGGATGGGGACGCAACAGCGAAGGCCAGACCAACACGCCCGCTAGTGCGAGCAATGTGGTGGCGATTGCGGCGGGCTATTATCACAGTCTGGCGCTCAAGACCAACGGCACGGTCATTGGCTGGGGATACAACACCTATGGCCAGACCACCATTCCAGTCATCGCGACCAATGTGATGGCGATTGCGGCGGGCGGGAATCACAGTCTAGCACTCAAGGCCGACGGCATGGTCGTCGGCTGGGGATACAACAACTACGGCCAGACCAATGTTCCAGTCGGTGCGAGCAATGTGGTGGCGATTGCGGCGGGCTATTATCACAGTCTGGCGCTCAAGGCCGACGGGACAGTCATTGGCTGGGGAGACAACTCTTTCGGCCAGACCAACACTCCCGCCAGTGCAACCAGTGTAGTGTCAATTGCTGCGGGGTCTCAGCATAGTCTGGCACTCAAGGCTGACGGTATGGTCATCGGTTGGGGAGACAACTCCGACGGCAAGATCAATACTCCTGCCAACGCAACCAATGTGATGGCGATTTCTGCGAGTGGTTCTCACAGTTTGGCACTCAAAGCCGACGGCACAGTTGTTGGCTGGGGAAACAACTTCTACGGCCAGGCCAACACTCCCGCCAATGCAACCAACGTGGTGGCGATTGCGGCGGGCGCTTATCACAGTCTGGCGCTCAAGGGTGACGGCACAATTATCGGATGGGGAAATTATACCGACGGCCAGATTACCGTTCCCGCCAGTCTCTAGCAATTGAACCTGCCCATCACAGTGAACGGC
>JABFSR010000056.1 GCA_013140495.1 Verrucomicrobiota bacterium | reverse complement strand
GCTATTTTCTGGGTTGGTCCCAAGCTGAACGAAATACCGCGACTTGCAAGCGGCAGCCATCGCGTGCTGTTTTTCAATTGGTACTGATCGCCAACTGCTGATGTTAATTGGTCGGCATTCGCTTGCGATAATCGTCGTAGGCGAGGCGGATGCCGGATTCGAGATTTACTTCCGGTTTCCAGCCGAGGGCGAATAGTCTCGAAACGTTGAGGAGTTTGCGCGGGGTGCCGTCCGGCTTGGTTGAGTCCCATACAATCCTGCCGGTATAGCCGATGACTTTCTGAACAAGTTCGGCCAGCTCGCGGATGGTGACGTCATTGCCGTAACCGATGTTGACGTGTTGCTCGTCGTTGTAATTTTCCAGAAGGAAAATGCACGCGCGGGCAAGGTCGTCGGCAAAGAGGAATTCGCGTCGCGGGCTGCCCGTGCCCCAGCAGGTGACGGTGGGTGCGCTGGTGGTCTTGGCCTCGTGAAACTTGCGGATGAGCGCGGGCAGGACGTGAGAGTTTGTGAGGTCGTAGTGGTCGTTCACGCCGTAAATGTTTGCGGGCATGACAGTGATGAAGTTGCAGCCGTACTGACGGCGGTAGGCCTGGCACATCTTGAGGCCGGCGATCTTGGCGATGGCGTACCACTGGTTTGTGGGTTCGAGCGGACTGGTGAGGAGGCAATCTTCGCTCATCGGTTGAGGTGAAAGCCGTGGATAGATGCAGGAGCTGCCGAGGAACAAAAGTTTTTTGACACCGGCCTTGTAGGCTCCGTGGATGAGGTTGTTTTGGATCTGGAGATTGTCGTAGATGAATTCGGCCGGGCGTGTGTCGTTGGCGACGATGCCACCGACACGGGCTGCGGCGCAGATGACGTGATCAGGTTTCTCGGAAGAGTAAAAGGTTTGCACGGCAGCGGGATCACAAAGATCGAGCTCGGCATGGGTGCGTCCGATGAGGTTTTTGAAACCGCGTTGTTCGAGCTGCCGCCAGATGGCGCTGCCGACAAGGCCGCGATGTCCTGCGATGTAGATTCGTGAGTCTTGCTGCATAGCGATGTTGCGGAGCATAATCCGGCACGGCGTCTGCGACAAGCACGCAGCGAGTTTCCAAATCCAATGAATGATACGTTCCAATCTGATGCACGGGCGACAGCTTCCGGTACAGGCGGCGGAGAAAAACCGTCTGGAGTTCGAGGCTTGCCGACAGCGGCGTGGTGCCGGCTTTGGGAGCTTTTTTGTGGATTGGTGCTGATCAAGGTGGTGATGTTGTTTGGACTGCAAAAGCATCTGTTCGAGACTCACTGGCGTGTGATGGGGGTGAAGGATTCATGGCTCGACTATGTTGCGTTTTATGGATTTGGGTTCGTTGGTGTATTGAGTGTGGTGGGCGTGGGGCAATGGTGTGGTGCGGTTGGAGTGAAGGCGGTGCGTTGGGCGAATGCGACGATTGTGCTGCTGGGGTTGTTGTTCATCTTCCTGACTTTTCACGAAGGGCCAAGGAATTATGTATCACGGATCATGGAGGGGAATCTGGAGTGGAAGGGGCTGATTCCATATCTGAGCATGAATTTCTTTTTTAAGAAACCGTTTCTGGCGGTGTGGCTGGCGGTGTACGGAATTGTTTATTTTGTATTGGTGCGGAGGCGGAGAGAAAACTTGGCGTTGTATCTGACCGCAGTAATGGCGGGGTTTTATTGGCTGGTGTGCTTCCAGGAGTTTGTGCATCGGCGTCGGGAATTACTTGTATGTGTCATGATTGGGTTGGCGTCGTTGTCCGTGCTCTGGAACAGGGAAAGGCCGATGCGGGCGCGCTGGTTGTTGTGGCCACTGTTGTGGACAGGAATGATCTGGGTCTTGTTCGCGGGGGAGGTGGATATTCTGGTCAAGCTGACGCCTTACTTTGCGTTGTTGCTCGGGGAGATTGCGGTGTTGTTCGTCGCGCTGACCTTGCTGGCAAAGCGGTGCGGATTTGTGCAGCCGTGGTTGAGGGTTGTGATGTTCTACTTCGTGGGGTTTATCCTGCTGGCGTGCGGACATTTTCCGATGGCTGAAAATTACAAGTCGCTGCTCGGGTTTGCAGTTTCGTGTCCGCACTATTTTATCGGGGAGTTTGGTTTGACCTGCGCGATCTGGGTTGTGGCTGCGTTTGTGAGGAGATTTCGGCAGGTCGGGAGTTGGTGGTGGCTTGATGTGGTGGTGATCGGATTGATTTTGCTGGCGTTGGTGGATTTGCGCGTGACGCAGATCATGGGAGTGCGGGTGGGTTGCGATTTAATCGCTTTTGCAGACAGTCCGAAAATGATGTTGCGGATGGCAAAGCCGTACCTGCCGTCGTTGTTCGTGGTGATGTTGGCTGTGTTGGCGATTTATTTCGCCGGGTTGAGAATGGCGAGGTGGTGGTTGGGCAGGCAGAGGGCAGATTCTTCGGGAATGTGCGCGAGTGCGGGTGGGAGATTTGTGCTGGCCGCTTTTGTGTTGCTTGGGTTGGTGGGGATTGGCATCGCCTTGCCGGATGTGGGGGAAGGTCATGTGGTGTTCAGGCTGGTGCAGACGAGTTCAATCTGGAAACGGGCTGTATCCCGGCCAATGAGCAGTGAGGAATTTGCAAGCAGGGCGAGGGCGTTGGGGATGGATGAGCTTGTGGGAGGACATTCACCAGAAACCAGCATCGCCCGGCGTGATTTGAATGTGGTGCTTGTGTTCATGGAGTCGTCCTACAACAAGCACCTGTCGCTGTTTGGCGGAACGAACGAAACCCAACCGTTGCTTTCGCAATACCGTGACCGCATGGAGTTGTTTCCCAATTTCTTCTCGAGTTTTGCGAGTTCGATCCACGCGCGCTTCGCGACATTTACCGGGCTATATCCGGTGTCGGACTTCAGCAGCTTTACGATTGAGCGGGTCGGGGTGAAGAGTATTTTTGAAGTGATGAACGAGAATGGCTATTCGTGCTCGCTGTTCTACTCGTCATTTTTTGATTACACGGGTTTCAGGCAGTTTTTGAAACAGCGCGGCCTCTCGGAAATGTGGGATGCGGACACAATGCCTGGCGTGCGAAAGACATCGCCAGTTGCGTGGGGATTGCGAGAGGAGGAGACACTGGAAGCGATGCGATCGCGCATACGGACATATTCGACGAACAGGGAGAAGTTCTTCATGACCTACATTCCTGCCGCGCCGCATTATCCCTATGATTCCATCCCGGAGCGTTTCCAAAAATACAAAGCGACCGAGGTTGGTAATTATGAGCCGATGTATCTGAATGAACTGCTCTATATGGATTGGATAGTGAGTTCAATTTTGGACGAGCTAAAACAGACCGGTCTGCTGGAGAGAACGCTGGTGGTCATTACGGCTGATCACGGTGAAATGCTTGGCAGCAAGGATGGCGCTGTCGGACATGGCTGGAAAGTGACGCCGGAGCTTGCGAATGTACCGCTTATCGTGATGGATCCTGAACGACCTGGATTTCGATTGAATGCCAGCATCGGCTCCCAGGTAGATTTGCTGCCGACAATTATTGATCGTCTGGGAATCCAGATGCCCAGCGAACTCTACCAAGGAGCGACGTTGTATGGCGTGGGATCAGGCACAAACAAAACAATTTATCTCAATTCCTACCAGGATTACGCGATGATTCGTGAACGGCGATTTTATTGTGGGAATCGAAGGGTTGTTAACGATGGAGAGCAGTCTTTCGAGGTTTATGACGTGAACATGGATGAGCAAGGACACGCCAGGTACATATCCGTGAGCGAAAGTTCGGGGATGATGCCGTCCATCCAGGACTTTGATGAGTTTCAAATGCGCTTTCTCAAGAATTACGGCATCTACAAAGACAAGGCGAAGCATCCGTAAAATGGTGGGGAAAGTGGATGCTTGACGCGGCAGCCCCATCAGTGTGGGTTGGCGTTGGCAGGTGTCTCGAAATGGAATGAGACACTTCTGCCTCAACCTTGGAAAAAAACTACGGATTACTACGGAGGTTGGTCGGGAAAGAATCCCAGGTGACAGGCTCTGTTGGCGATTGCTTTCACGCTCCTACAAACTAAAGTCGTCAGAGCGGAAATCATCGGGCAATAAGTGAACCGGCATGTCATTTTAACATATTAACCGTCCGATGATCAGGTTCACGCCGCAGCAAACAGAAAGAAAAAGCAGATATGAAAATTAGGAAAAAACTTAGTTCAGCCTTTACGCTGGTGGAGATCATGATTGTCGTTGCGATCATCGGACTGCTTGCTGCCATCGCGATTCCAAACTTCGTCAAAGCCCGCACAACAGCGCAAAAGAACGCCTGCATCAACAATTTGCGGCAGATTGACGGAGGGATTCAACAGTGGGCTTTGGAGAAGAGCAAGTCCAGTTCAGCTACGGTGACTTTAACCGACGTCCAGCCCTACCTCGGGCGCGGCACCGCTGGCGAATTGCCGACATGTCCTGCAGGCGGCACATACTCAGTGTCGGATGTCAGCACCAAGCCGAGGTGTAACCAACCCGGCCACACGCTTGATCCCGTCCCATAACGATCACGGCTAACACGCGTTTCATTTCTCAGACGGGCCTGGAAGCATTCCAGGCCCGTTTGGTTTTTGTGACTCGAATGAAGCCTTGGCACTGGCGTTGCTATTCGTGATGTGCGGTTGTGGCAGGCAATAAGTGAGCACCAACCGTAATCGTAAAACACGCCTGCTACAGTGTTCACGCCGCAAACAACAGAACAGAAAGGTAAATAGCAAATATGAAGATCAACACCTCCCGTAAAGCAGGTTTCACCCTCGTGGAAATCATGATCGTTGTGGCAATCATCGGATTGCTGGCTGCAATCGCGATTCCCAACTTCGTGCGCGCGCGCACAACGTCCCAGACCAACGCTTGCATCAACAACCTCCGTCAGATTGACGGCGGTATCCAGCAATGGGCGTTGGAGAAGAGCAAGTCGAGTTCAGCTACGGTGACTTTAACCGACGTCCAGCCCTACCTCGGACGCGGTGTCGCTGGAGAATTGCCGACATGTCCGTCAGGCGGCAGTTACTCAGTGTCGGATGTCAGCAGCAAGCCGTTGTGCGACGCGCCGGGTGGCCTGCACGTACTTCCGTAACACGGACAGTTAAAGTTTCTTTCAAGGCCCGGAGTAATACTCCGGGCCTTTTTCTTGTCGAAGATACGGGCTGTTGCGGCATGATTAAGCCATTGGCAATGTCCTATTCACCTTTTTTGCTTGGTCAAAAAAGTGGCATTTTCATTGCTCTTTTCCGCATGTGGTCACAGCAGGCAAAATTCGTGAGCACCAACCGTCATATTATAACCAGCCTGCTGTGGAGGCTCACTCCACCTACAAGACAGAAAGGCTAGAGCAAGTATGAAGATCAACACCTCCCGTAAAGCAGGTTTCACCCTCGTGGAAATCATGATCGTTGTAGCAATCATCGGATTGCTGGCTGCGATGGCAATTCCCAACTTTGTGCGCGCCCGTACCACGACGCAGCAAAACGCGTGCATCAACAACCTCCGCCAGATTGATGGCGCCATCCAACAATGGGCGCTTGAAAAAAACAAGGCGGGATCCGCCACGGTCACCCCAACGGACGCGACGCCGTATCTTGGACGCAGCTTGAGCGGTGAATGGCCGACTTGCCCGTCTGGTGGCACGTACTCATTGACCACCGTCAACGAAAGGCCAGCCTGCGATCAACTCGGCCATGTGCTACAGTTTCCATAAAATCTGAGAATTCGCAGCAAGGTCCGAAGTTTCTGCTTCGGGCCTTTGCGTTGTCCGGACTGGTCCGCCAACAGAAAGAGATTGTGCGACTGCTTGGAAAAAGTTAATTCGTTATCGAATTGATATGATGGAGTCAGTAGTTCAATTGAAAAACTTGCGCGTCGAATATCCGATTGCATCCGGATCGTCCGTGCCAAAACTTGCCGTCAACGGCCTCAGTCTTGATGTGCGCCAAGGCGAAGTCTTCGGGTTCCTTGGTCCGAACGGTGCCGGCAAGACGACGACGATGAATGTGCTCCTTGGCTTTGTGAACGCCACGGGCGGCGAGGCCAGATTATTCGGAGTAAACGTTCGCGAGCCGATCGCCCGTCAGCGCATTGGCTATCTGCCGGAACTCACCTACTACTACAAGTTTCTTTCAGCCGAGGAGATTCTTCGGTTTTATGCGAAGGTTTTTGGTATCGAACGAATGGAAGCGGATCGTAGGATTGACCGCCTCATTAAACTTGTCGAACTCGAACACGCCTCCAAACGCCCCCTCAAGTCATACTCCAAGGGAATGCAACAGCGCGTTGGTCTGGCTCAGGCACTCATCAACAACCCTGATCTGTTGATCCTGGATGAGCCCACCAGCGGGCTCGATCCCATTGGACGGATGAAAGTTCGCGAGATCATCCAACGTCTGAAGAACGAAGGGAAGACCGTTTTCTTTTCGTCGCACGAACTTGGCGAGGTGGAAACCGTCTGCGACCGCGTTGCGATCGTTCATCAAGGGCAGCTAAGAGAGGAAGGCCGCGTTGCCGATCTTCTTGCGAAATACAAAACCGGCCTCGAACAAATCTTCCTGGACCTCATCGGTTACAAGCCGCAAGCCATCACATGAACACCGTCTGGGCCATTTCCACCGTCGTCATCAAGGAGCTTTATCGGCGCAAGGATTTCTACGTCCTTCTCGTGCTCACGACCCTGCTGACCCTTGCGGCCGGTTCAATGAGTTTCTTCAACGAAAACACCATCGTCCGTGCATTGAAAGAAATCTGCCTTCTTCTCATCTGGATTTCATCGCTCATCATCGGGATTACCACCGCTGCGCGCCAGATACCTTCGGAAAAGGAAAACCGGACCATTTTCCCGTTGCTTGCCAAACCTGTCACGCGCTGGCAGGTGGTTCTCGGGAAATTTCTTGGCTGCTGGCTCGCGTGTGGAATCACGCTCATTGTGTTCTATGTTTTTTTCGGAATTCTCGTTGGCGCCCGCGAACATACATTGCCGGTTGCTGCCTTTGCCAAACTGATGTGGATGCAGTGGGTGGCGCTGGGTGTTGTAGTCGCGCTGGCGCTTCTGGGGTCGGTTGTTCTCTCAGCTCCCGGACCGAATGCGACCCTTTGTTTCATTGTGGTGCTTGGGGTGACATTTGTCGGGCCGCATCTCGGGAAAGTGTCGGTCGGACTCACCGAACCCGCGGGCACATTGCTTTACTCGATCTATTTCCTTATTCCGCATCTGGAGTGGTACGACCTGCGGGATATCTTCATCAACGATCAAATCCTCCCGGGAAACGCGGCGTGTTTCATGGCGACGTTCTACGCTGCGGCTTATGCCACCCTGTTGCTCGTGCTGACTTGGGCGCGGTTCCGTCGCCAGAATCTAAATACCTGATGCACGCTTCACCAAAGTGGATTGTCGCATTGCTGGCGACTTTGAGTGTGTCGCTCGCCACCCTGCTTGCACCCACAGCGCAGCAGCGCAGTGAGAAGCGAGGCACGGATGGGTTTCTCAAAATCATGCTTGGCGATGGTCGTCGCCTTTTCGCAAAGCATTTTTTTACCAAGGCCGACATCTATTTTCACAGCGGCTATTACCCGTCCATCTTCGACCAGGCGAATCAGGCGAACCAGAAGGCGATTACTCACGCGGATGAGGACGATCATCACGATGGCAAAGAGGATCACGATGCTCACCATCACGAAGACCACGATGCCGACCACGAAGAGGGCATGGATTTCGTGAAAGAACCTCGCGACTGGATCGAACGATTCGGACGCAACTTTACCATCAACCAGCACACTCATCTGGCAGAGGGCAAACAACGCGAAATGCTCCCGTGGCTGCGTATCGCCGCCGAGATGGACCCACAGATGGTGACAACTTACACGACGGCTTCCTACTGGTTGCGCAAGGAAAAGAACCGGGTCGGCGAAGCGCGTCAGTTTCTTCTTGAGGGGCTTCGCAACAACCCGAAAAGCGACGAGCTTTTATTTGAACTGGGTTCGCTCTACTACAACGACATGGCGGACACGAATCGCGCCCGCAACGTCATGACGAGCGCGCTTTCTGCCTGGTTCGCCCGACCGAGCCAGTCGAAAACAAACAATGAGGCCATCAGTCTTCTTGGCAGGATCGCCGTTAATCTGGCGCGGATAGAACGCGATTCCGGCAATTATGTAGAGGCGATTCGTTACTTTGAACTGGGCAAGACCGTATCACCAACCCCGGAGGGGATACAGGCGCAGATTGATCAACTGCGGCAGAATACGTTCAGCAACGACGTTCAGAACATCCGAAAGTGAACGGCTTGTCACAGTCTGTTTGACCGGAACCACACTGAGTTCACAATACTTTCAGTAAGCGTTCACCCGATAAAAGCGCTGTGTAACGGACTGCGTATCGAGGAGGGCAACGGGGTAATTCGTCGGCGTTGCATCAAGGTGCGACAACAACACCCAGGAGCCGGCGGCAAGAGAGTTTCGATATTCAATGTCGTAGGTGTGGCCAGCCCATGCGGTGAACTGGATGCAGATTTGAGTCGAATTGGTTTTCGCAATAGTCAGATGGGGCGGGACGAGGTAGTGCAATTCGAGCAGCGGCAGATGATCCACATCTTCGCGTGTGCTAAAGCGTCGGGCAGAATAATTCGCTCCTTCGCTATTGCAGAGCAACACCCAGCCGAAATTATTTTGGGGAATGTCCAGCCATCCGGTGACATCGCCCACCATTTCCGGCGTGCTTGGAAAAGTGTAGGAACTGACGCCGATGATGTCCGTGAAGGTGCTTTCGGTATCAGAAAAATCCGCTCCAACAGCGCCTCCGGGGCTGGTCCAGAGATTTGTGGGAAAGAAGGCATGAAACCATGTGGCATCGCCTTCCGTGGCAGGCAATCCCTTTCCAATCTGTGTCGTTGGTGAATTTGTGCCTTCGCCCCACGAACGCAACACGCGTCGAAGACCGAATGAGATGGGCGGAGGTGATTCATCGGCGCTGGGTTGATGGGTCACATCAATATGGAGTGCGGAGAATTGAACGATTGTTGATCTCGGAAGCTGGGTCAGGTCAAATCGGATCAAGGCACGGGTTTTTTTGTATTCCCCGGTGGTACCCGAGTTCATCCCTGCAAATCCGCCCATGTTGTTAGTAGTGGCCACTTCCAGGAGGGAAGTGTCTGCGACGGGAACAAAGAAATTAGTCGCGGAAAGCGCAACATGGTCGGGCAAAATTCCAGCGAGGATGAAAACCAACGAAGTCGCCACAGGCGCGGCATGGCGGTACGACTTGATGAATGACAACATCACAACAAGCCGAGTTCGCCTCGAATCTGCACACCGTCAATGCTGGACGTGCCGCCGGAGAGCAGCCCCTCGCCGACGTTGGCGTAGCCGGGAATGATCCGGTTCAACTGGGTTTGTGTTGAGCCGAGGTGTTTGCGGATGACTTCGCCCAGCACCGAACGGTAATCAATTGCGCGACGCAAGTAGCCGACTTTTACAGGGTTGGTACCATTGGGAAAGCCGGCGGCATACATGGTGCCGCAAGTGGTGAGGCTGTTCGTAAGCGGGCCGGGGATCCAAGGAATGCTGTCTGCCTGGCTGCAACCAAAGACACCCGAAGAATTGCCAGGAACGTAGCCTTTGACGCCGCCGCCTGCCACATACATGACGCCAGCTTCGGCATGGTCCGTGCCTCTGGAGTCGTTCTCCTTGGAGGTACGACCAAACTCAGACAATGTCACAACGACAATATTTTCCCATGTGGCCTTGTCAGCATAGAGTGTAAAATATTTCCGGAGCGCATACATGGACCAGCCGACGGATTGAAGAAGATTGGCATGCGTGCCGGAAGCGGCCCCTTGCGTGCCGTGGGTGTCAAAACCTCCGAGTTCGGTGCCGGCGATGATGGCATCCGTTTTATTCAGGATCATTGCGGCGGCCTTCAGGTTTGTAAAAAAACCTGCCTGTTGGTTTTGAGGAGCGACGCGTTTGTTGGCGTTGGTGCCGCTGTTGCTGGGGCGTTGAAAGCCGCCATTTTTTTCGTTCGAGGTGGGGAACAGGTAGTAGCCACGATTTGGATCGCTCCCATTGGTGTTTGGTGTGCCGTCGTACCAGGTCTGATCCATATCTGTGACCGTGTTGTCGCGATAATAATTCCCCGGCCCTGCTGCACTTGGATTTTCTCCGAAGTCGAGATTTCCAAAAATGCGCAGGGTGTTCGTCATGTTCTCGTATTGGAGATCAAGAAGCTCGCGATTGATTTTTGAGGAGTAGGGAAAGTAGTTGGCGTTTGCAACTGCATTGAATGCCTTGCTGTCGCCAGTGCCGGTCGGAACGCCGAGCAGGTCGTAGCGCGTGGGAGAGGTGAGATTGGTCATCGCCGCCTGAGAGCCACGCATGATGAGCGGCAGCGCGGACTGGATCGTGACGCCTGTGAGCGGTGCGGTGTTGGCCAGGCCGGACTCCATGATGGTGCGATAAAAGATTCCATCCTTGGAAAGATTGTTGTTCGGATTGCCATTTTCCCAATAATTCTGGGAGTCGAAGTGCGAACGCGATTGTTTCGGATATGCGACGCGGTGGAGCAGTGCGAGGTCGCCTGCATTATAGACCGGCGCAAGAAATTTGAGGGCGGGATGAAGCGCGGCGAATCCGTTTCCGGTGCGGATTGCGTTGGTGTAGCCAAAGGTGTTGTCTGCCGAAGTGCGTGGTGTGAATGCGCCGTTGGTGTAAAGCGTGGGGTCAAAGCAACCTGATGTGGCGGCGCTGTAGTCCACGCCGGCTTCCTTTTGAAGGCCGATGGTTGGCCGGATGCTGTTGTACTCTGGATCCTGAATCGGGATGATGTTGTTAAGACCGTCGTTGCCGAAGCGCAGCCAGATGAAGAGAACTTTTTTTCCATTCAACCCAATGCTGCCGTCGGCGAGCGCGCGCTTCATCACGAACGGAATGTCCACGAGACTGGCGAGTGCGGCGGCCATGCCCGCTTTCGCCGAATTGCTCAAAAACTTCCGGCGTGAGTAGATGTTGAAGTTGTTCATGGTTTATTGCTCCTGAAAACGCGGTGAGGTCATCAGCATGGAAACCAGTCCGCGCACCCGTGTGTCATAGTTCGTTGAAAGCTGGGCAAACGGCGAAGAAGTCACGCCGTCGTCGTCGGTGTTGAGAAAATTGATTCCGGCCTGGCGGTACAAAGCCAGATTGGCCGCGCCTTCACCTGGAAGCAGAATTGACAGGAAGAAATCTGTTACAGCTCCGGCATCGTTGTAGCCGCCCGAGGTTCCTGACGAGAGACGTGATTTGAGCAGGCCAACGGGGTCGCATTGATTGTTGCCCGCGTCGTCTCCCGTGCCTGCGTTGCAAAAGGCCTGGATGTAGCGGATGCGCTCGACGAGTGTGCCGGAACTGATCCAGTTCGGTGCGAATTCGGGATAACCGTCCGGGGCGTCGCGATCAAACAGGTTCATCCCACCCATGCGCGTCAGTGGCGTTGCAAAGGACGCTCCGTCCGTGGTGGCTGTGATGCCGGTTCCGCCGTTGGTGCTGCTGCGGAGCGCGCGGACGCTGCTCGCCACGAATTCGAATGGAGTCTTGACCTTTTGTGCGGCAACCGCGTGGCTGTGGAACAGATCGGAGTTGAAGATGACGCCGAGCACCGCACGAATGTTCCCTTTCGGATAACTATTTTCCCATGCCATCATGCACTGATGAACCAGTTCAGCTTCGGCGCTGCGGTCTGGATTCGTGTAATCATAGAACGAGTACTCCGGAAGATCGGGGTTGGTTGTGGGATTTGGGAAATCGTCATGCACGAACAGGCGGCAGAGTTTGACGCTGAGATATTCCTGCGTGAACGGTTGGTTGGCAAGGTGCGTGACGACGTCATAGCCGTCCTGGATGCCGTTCGTGCCGGTACGGGGAGGCAGCGTGAGCTGGTAGTTTGCCCCGGCCCAGGGCGGGCCAAAGCGTGCCGGGACGATTTTTCCCGGGAAGATCGGGGCGCGGTTGGTGCCATAGCTGCCCGATTTGAAATTCATGGCCCAGGTGCCGATGGTGTTCGCTTTGATGGTGCCGTTCGTGCCGGGATAAAGAGTCAGTGAGGCGGTTGCGAAAGGGTTGTTTGCATTCGCAGTGTCCACCAATTCCACCGACCAGCCGGTCCAAGCACGGGACATTTGTACGATGTCGTTTTGATCGTAGCCGTTGTCCACGCCGAAGGTGAATAATTCCAGCAGTTCGCGGGCATAGTTTTCATTGGCGACGTTGTTGCCATTGCCTTTGCTGGCGACGGTATCGAGATAGATGATCATTGCCGGACTCTCGGCGCTGATTTTGAGCAGGTCGTAAAAGGTGCAATTCGGATCCAGCATCGCATTCCGCCAGCGGCTCATCTCAAGCCATTCCAACGAGGTCGCAATGCGGTCAGCCGTGGCTGCATCGTAACCGTTATTATCAATGTAATCGCGACTCTTGGTGTGTTGCGTGACGAAATGGTTTTCCCAGAACTGGGAGAGCACTTCGAACAACTGGCGTTTGGCCACGACGGCGTGCTGGCAGAACCACGCCCGGTAATCGCTCAGGCGTGCCGTGCCATAACTCAACTGCCTGTAGTAACCCGGCGCATCCACGTTTGGTGTGCTCAATAATCCACCACCGTCCAGTTGCGCGGTCAGGTTCACTCCTACCGTTGTGGGCAGATACCAGTAGCTCAATGTGTATGTCTGTCCAGCGGTCAACGAAACGCTTTGATACATTGAAGCTGTGGTGGCCGCGCTGCCGCCGGACGTGCCGACCAGTTTGAGAGAATAATTGCCCGTATGCGCCGTTGTTGAATCAACCATCGTGTTGGTGGCGTAACGCGCGGCAAGCAACCACGAATTTGTAGCGCCGATTTCAAAGTCTCCATTCGAGAGCAGGTTTACACCTGCTCCAGCATTAGTGCCCGCCACGAGTTTGATGTCGTCCAGATAGCATGTTCCGGCACCGGACATGAAGAAGTAAATGCGACCCGTGGCGTTGGCCGTGCCGGTGGCTTTCACGTAAACCCACCCTGGCGTGGGTGGAATTCCGCCGGGCGTGCTGTTCAATCCGCTTCCAAGTTGGATTCGCAGCTTGTTTGAATCGTCACCTGGCAGATACCAGTAGCGCAGTGTGCAGGGATTGGTCGTTACAAAAGGACTGGTGATGATGGTTTGTCGTATGTAGTCCGAACCCGTTGACGCGGCTCCCGTGGTGGATGCAACCTGCAATCCCGAACCGCCCAACCGCCCGCCACCCGGCACAATGGAAGAACCAGAAGCTCCGCCAACTGAAGTCCATGGAGCGAAGCCTGATTCAAAGTCGCCGTTCTGCAACAGGTTTGTGGTGATGATGTGCGAGAAGGCAGAGTTGGTAACGACGTTGGTAACGTTGTTGACGATATTTGTCACCAGATAGTTTGTGTAGTAATGCGGCCAAAGTTCCATGTCATCCAGCATGACTGTGCCTGGCTGGGTGGTGAACAGGTAAAAGGCGTTGGCTGCGAGCGTTCCTGTTTGAGTGACAAACGTCCAATTCGTTGTGGCATCAATCGGCACGCTGTTTGTGACTTCGATAAAATAGTCATCCATTGTTTCGGGCACACCGTTCATGTTCAGTTGTTCGTCAATGAAAGCCTGCGGATTATTGCCGTAAGTCAACAAGTCATCCGGCGTTGGCCCGTAGGCCAGTCTGTTGAGTGCATTGGCCAGCACGATTGCGTTGCTGGATGCGGGAGTTGCCGACATCTTGAAGAAGCCGGAGTTGCCGGAGAAATTCGTGTTGCGCCACTCGTAAGCGTAGTTCGTGATGGTGACTCCGCCGTTCGTGGTGTAATTGGTCGAATAACCTGTGATGTAGGGAGTGAGAATGAAATTAGTGTTTGCAGCGTAGGGTCCGGCAATGTTTGTTGCGCTGAAGAACTGATACGCATTGGCTCCTGGATAGGGCGTGAATCGGAGATTCTTCTGTGAGCCTTTTACAACCAGTTCCGAGATGGCGGGTGCTGTCGGTTCTACGGCCTGACTTTCCACTTGCCCGATGTGGAGGAACACTACCGCCACACACAATACAGATAAACGTCTCATACGAAAGAAAGTCAATTTCGCGCCTACCATGCCTCACCGAAATAATGTGTCAAGTCATGCTTTCCCGCCTGATTCCATGTTTTGTTGTCGCCCGTCACAACCTTTGCCCGCAGCCTCGACAAACGCCGGCGCGCCCGACTACATTCCACGCCGATGTCGTTGTCCATTCAACCGTTGATCATCGCAGGAAGAACCTTCCAATCGCGCCTCATCCTCGGCACGGGAAAATTCTCCTCGCCGGAAGCCATGCGCGATGCGCTTGCTGCCAGCGGGGCGGAGATGGTCACGGTTGCTTTGCGGCGCGCGGACCTCTCAGGTAAGAAGGACCCGTTCGCCAACATTCTCGAATTCATTGATCCTGAAAAGTTCCTGCTCCTGCCCAATACCAGCGGCGCGATGAACGCCGCCGAGGCTGTTCGTCTCTCGCGTCTTGCCGTTGCCGCCGGACTTCCGAAATGGGTCAAACTGGAAATCCATCCCGACCCGCGCTATCTGCTGCCCGATCCAATCGAAACCTTCAACGCCGCGGAAATTCTCGTGAAGGAAGGTTTCACCGTGCTGCCTTACATCAACGCCGATCCTGTCCTGGCGAAACGATTGCAGGAAATCGGCTGCGCCACGGTGATGCCGCTCGGCTCGCCCATCGGCTCGAACCGTGGCATTCAGACTCGCGACCAGATACGCATCATCATCGAGCAAGCCACCGTACCGGTTGTGGTGGATGCCGGACTCGGTGCACCGAGTCACGCAGCAGAGGCGATGGAACTCGGTGCCGATGCCGTGTTGGTGAACACGGCCATTGCCATTGCGAGCGATCCGAACCGGATGGCTGTGGCATTCAAGATGGCGGTGGAAGCAGGGCGTGTGGCGTATGAGAGTGGATTGGCCGCGCAGAGCAAAACTGCGAGTGCGACGAGTCCTTTGATGGCGTTTTTGGATTGAACACAAATATACGCCCCCACATGAATCGAAAAACAATTCCAGTCCAACGAGTCAAGCAACTGCTCCGCAAAGCAGCCGACACCCGCATCCTCGTCGTTGGCGATGTGATGCTGGATCAGTTCATCTGGGGCAGCGTTGCTCGTATCTCACCGGAGGCTCCTGTACCCGTTTTGGATTTTCAACGCGAGAGTTTCATGCCCGGCGGCGCGGCCAACGTGGCGCGCAATCTCGCAGCCATGAAACTTTCCACGGAGATATTTGGTGCAGTCGGACGTGACGCGGCGGCGGGACAGCTCGCGCGGATTCTGAAAGAGCAGGGGATCGGTTGTCGTGGTCTGGTTGCCTGCGCGGCGCGGCCCACGAGCATGAAGACACGCATTGTGGCGCATCAGCAGCAGGTCGTGCGCATTGATCGTGAATCGCGCGACAGCCTGGATGGCCCGCTCACGCGACGGTTGTTCGCGTTGCTAAAGAACGACGTTCCCAAGGCCGATGCTGTCATTGTAGCTGATTACGGCAAGGGCGTCGTGACGCAGGCCTTGTTAAACGAAATCAAAACGCTTTGTCATGATTGCGGTGTTTGGCTGAGTTTCGATCCAAAACCGGTGCATCAGTTGAATCTTGCCGGCTTGTCGCTCATCACACCGAATCGCAAGGAGACGTTTGAACTGGCGAATCTGCCGGATGACACGCGCAACGCGAATCCACTCGCCGACAAGAATCTCATGGCCGCCGCCGAGCGGTTGCTGAAGGAAATCCGCCCGGCGGTGTTGCTCATCACGCTCGGCGAGCTTGGCATGTTGCTCTGTCAGCGAGACCAGAAGCCGTTTCATATTCCCACCGTGGCTCAGGAGGTCTTCGATGTTTCCGGCGCCGGCGACACGGTGATCGCGACATTTACGCTGGCCATTGCTGCTGGAGCTTCGCCCATGGAGGCCGCTATACTTTCCAATCACGCGGCGGGAATCGTCGTCGGCAAGGTGGGCACGGCCACGGCAAGCGCCGAGGAATTGCTCAAGAGTTTACCCGAGTGAGTCCAACCAAGATTACAACTTCCGACATCCGCGCCATGAAATCGCGCGGAGAAAAAATCGCGTCGCTGACGGCTTACGATTATCCTATGACGAAGCTGCTGGACGAGTGTGGCGTGCCGCTGCTGCTTGTCGGCGATTCGCTTGGCATGGTGGTGCTTGGTTATCCCAACACGACGCTCGTGACGATGGCCGAGATGGAGCATCACACGCGCGCCGCCTCCCGCGCGAAGCCTCGCGCCCTGCTCGGTGCTGATCTTCCGTTTCACGCCTATGACAATGTTACGGAAGCCGTGGCAAATGCGCGGCAGCTTGTCGCGGCGGGTGCGGAATTTGTGAAGGCTGAGGGCGGCCGCGAAATCCTGCAACAGGTGCGAGCCATCATCGCAGATGGAATTCCATTCATGGGTCATATCGGGATGTTGCCGCAACACGTCCTGGAGGAAGGCGGCAAGTATAGCATCAAGGGCCGCGATGATGCGGGTCATGCAAAATTGCTCGATGACGCGGCGGTGCTGGCGGAGGCAGGCGCGTTCGCCGTCGTGCTGGAGCTGGTGACACCGCCCGTGGCGAAGGAGATCACCGGGCGATTTCCGTTTGCGACCATTGGCATCGGTTCGGGGACGGATTGCGACGGACAGATTCTGGTGACGCCGGATTTGATAGGAACGTTTCCATGGTTCACGCCGAAGTTTGTGAAGCAGGAGTTGAACGCGGCGGAGCAGATGCGCGCGGCGATCGAAAAGTGGAAGGGCACGATTTAGGCGGCGCAGCCGTGATTCGCCGCGCCGCCTCTGGTGCAATCTTTGTTCAACGTGTCGGCGTCATGCCGACTACGTGAGGCAATGCGGGAGGACGATGGCTCAACGCCCGTCTCCTCATGCGCGTGAACACAAGCAGATTGAAGAAGTGCATGAGACCCAGCACAAGGAGCACGAGTCCGACCTTTGTGCTCAGGTTTTCAATCGCTTCCTTGGCGTCCTCTTCCGCCGCTCCGTATTTCAACGCGAGCGTCACGTAGCCGACGTTGATGAGGTAAAACCCGACCACGAGCAGGTGGTTTACAGAATCGGCAATGGGTCAGACCTGATCGATGCGCACAGGTAGCACTGTTAGAGGTATGTCGTTTTCAAGGCAAAACTGGTAAAAACGTTGCGAAATAACTAGTGAGCGCTGCGGAATCCATAAATGCTCAAATGTTTCAGCAACATCGAAATTACCTAATGCCTCTATATTACTCCGTCGGTAATGAATCTCTCCAAGAGCATAAGGCGGATCATCGATGAAAACCATCCGAGAGTAATCGCCTTTGAAGGTCTCCACTTTGCCGGTAGGTTCCATGCCATAACACATCAACTGACGCGTGTTCGCCAACTTTGGCAAAGTTTTTGAGGCGCGCAGTTCATAATAGCGGCCGACACTTTGCTTTGAATTCTTCTCTTCGAAACAAGCTTCTTGGAATGTCAGCCCCCGAAGCTCTTTCTCTTTGATCATTTCTCGGATTTGATGCGACACGACTATGCGATGATTGTCTTGCCCAAAACTCTCCAGTCGTTCTGGGTTGCCAGGCCCGATAAGTAACCGCCCCAGAGCGTCGCGTTTCTCCTCGTGCTTCATGTTTCGCCCCTGTAATCCGAGAACGCAAAGATAGTCACAGGCAACGAAATCTTTCTCTTCATATTCACGAGTTACCACGAAACCATACGTGCCGACATCTCCAAACTTACTGCGCTTGAGTCCGCAACCTCTGCAAAGAGCGACCAACATATCCAACTTTAGCAACTTAAACGATTCGCCAGTGCGGGCCTCGTACTTGATGTCGTCCACGCCCACAGTTGAGGAATTCAAGGCTCGAAAAAAACGGTACAAAACTTCTGAAGTTCCATTCTCCCGGATTCTGAATTGCTTTTTCAATTTCATTCCGCGAACAGAACAATGTTCTCTTGTACCCAACCACGCAAGGCTTTTGCGAATGACTTCAAAAAGACTCTTTGTCATTCCGGACGCGAACGGATAAATCATCGGGATGCGACGACTGACTCACATCAACCGGCATGGTGCTGCAAGCATGGTGGACGTTTCCGGAAAACCTGTTCTCCTGCGCGAGGCTGTTGCGCGCGGGGAGATTCTTCTTAACAAAGCGACGTTGCGTCTGGTGCGGTCGAACAAGATTGCCAAGGGGAACGTGCTCGCCACCGCGCGGGTGGCGGGAATACTTGCGGCGAAAAAGGCTGGAGACCTGATTCCGCTCTGCCATCCGCTGGCCATTTCGCATTGCGAGGTGGAGTTCCGATTTCCCAAAAGTGCAAACTGCATTGTCATTACGGCATCAGCCAAAATCGCGGCCAGGACGGGAGTGGAGATGGAGGCATTGATTGCCGTGAGTGTGGCAGCACTGACGATTTACGACATGTGCAAGGCGGTGGACAAGGGAATGAGGATCACAGGAATCCGACTGGTATCGAAAACGAAGCGGGCGGTTGATTGATGGTGACGGGCTGTCCGCGCTCCTGGCTGATTACGGGTTTTCCTTCGTTGAGGCCACGTGCCAGTCAAAGTAGAGCTTGTTTCGGACGATGCCATGGACTTTTTTTGCAGGAAGATTCTGGCCGTAGCCGGCTGTTGTGGATGCGACGGTGTTCAATTTGTCCACGTCCACAATCGCCCAGGCGTCGGAGGGGAGAGAGATGGCGGAGGCTTTTAGCGGCCTGGCATCCGCGGTCCAGCCAGTAACGCCGCCGCTCAAACCTGGATAGCCAAACGGATTGTCCACGGTGACCGGTGTGACGGGGTTGTTTGTCACTCGCAGCGGAAGTTGATAGGACACGCCAAAATCCATCACCGTGGCAATGATTGGCGGATTGCGACTGAGTTTTACCGAGGCGGGACAAAACGCGACCTGGGCGGTGCGCGTGACCGGGGACGCGCCGGGCATGCCAAGGTAGCCGGCAATGAAGGCAAGGAGGTTGAATTTCATCATCGTGGCATTGTCATACTGCGGATAGACGCCACGCCATGTTGGTCCGGGAAGGTGGTCGGTGAAGTCCTGACCATACATGCTGCATGCATAGGAGTATTGTTTGAGGTTGCCGGTGCAGTTTGCCTGAAGCGCCTTCTGTCTGGCCTTGGACAGCGCGGGCAGGAGCATGGCCGCCAGAATCGCAATGATGGCAATCACGACAAGCAATTCGATGAGCGTGAATGCCTTTCTTTCACCTGCTCCGATCATGGACTGCGGACGTGTCATGAATCCCGATAACTCCAAATCGCTTCTCATTGCCGCGCGCGATAAAATCCTGCGTCGGAATTGGTCGCCGAATCATCTGTGAAGGACGATGTGCCGTTGGTGTTCATCAGATTGGTGATCTGTTGCCAGACGAAAAGATTCGTCGAGCGGTCCACCGAGTAGGCGTAACCCGGCTCTCCAGTAATGACAAGCGTCATGCGGCCATCTGGCAGGGGGAGGATGCTTTGCATCCATATCTGTGCGAGCGGCAACACGGTGAGCACGGCGTTGGAACTGGCGAGCGAGCCGGCATTGTTTGTTACAACGACGGAATAATTCCCCACGTCGGCGAACTGCGCGTTGCTTCGGGTGTAACTGGTCGTCGTCGCGCCAGGGATGTTCGTCGTGTTGAAAAGCCATTGGTAGGTCGGTGCAGGAACTCCAGAACCGGTGACGGTGAAGAGGACGTTCGATCCGAGCTTCACGGTCTGGGATTGAGGTTGAACCGAGATGGATGGTGGAACGTTGATGATAGGTAGCGATGTGATTTGCACCGCGCCTGTCGCGCTGCCGCCACTGCCATCGCTGATGACATAGAAGAACCGGTCGCTGACACTCACGGAGTTCGAGTAGAAGATGGAGGTGTTGTTTGTGATCAAGGTTATGCCATTGGTCGTGGTCAGGTTGATGCCAATTACTGTAATCGAGTCACCGTCCGCGTCCGTATCGTTTGTGGTGAGGCTCGCGATTGGAATCTCCAATACGAGTGACGGAACATTCGTGACATTCTCCGGGTTGGCAACCGGCGCGCGGTTGACTCTGATCGTGCCGTCGGTGGCCAGCCTGCCGGTGTGCCAATTCAATGCACTGGTGAGCGGGGGCAGGATGGTGGTTGTGAACGCGCCGGAGAATGAGGTCGCGCTGAAGTTTGTGAATACTTCTCCACCGATGAGCGAAGCGCCGATATTGGAAACCATCAATGTGCCGCCATAATTCAACGCGCCGCTGGTCAGGACTATTTTATCGGCCAACGGCGATCCGCCGTTGCGATTGATTTCCATGAAATTGGTACCGTTGAAAACCGGCGGACTATTCAACGTCAACGTGCCGATGGACACGCCCGGGGAAATCGTGCCTCCGCTGTTGACGGTGACTGTGCCCGCAATCGTGCCGGTGCCGCCCAGCGTGCCGCCGCTATTCACGGTCACGTTCCCAGTGCCGGTGCCCGAACCGGTGGTGTTGTTCACGAGCAACCTGCCTGCGGAGACCGTCGTCCCGAGGTCGTTGGTGTTGATGGCGGTGAGGCGCAGCGTTCCTGCGCCGGTCTTGGTGATCGCGCCGTTGTACAGCGGCACGTCAATGGACAAGTCCACGTCGGACGTGCCGTTGCTGACGTTGAAAACACGCGTTGCGCCGCCAAGGTTGATGAAACCGGAACTGCCCGCGCCGCCGTTCGCAATTATTGCGGTGACATTTGAAAGCGCATTGAAGATCGCGTCGCCGGTCATGGCAATTCTCCCGGGCGAGCCGCCGGGCATCAAATTGATTCTGTTCAAAGTGAGCGTGCCGCCGCCGAGGGTGAACGTTTGCGCGGTGTCCACCTGCAGCGTGTGAACACTGAAACTGCCGCTGCCGCTCAACGTGACCGGACCGGAAAATTGCGCCCCGTTGGTCGTGGAATCCGAGGACGGCACGTAGTTCACCGTCAGTGCACCGCCCGTGATGTTCAACGTCTCACGCATATAAAGTTTGCGGATGTTGTGCGTGCCGGCGGAGAGCGTGACGGTGATGTTGGCGTTCGGGCGTTCGAGAATTACTGTGTCGTACTGGCCGGAGGTGACGCCGGAGCCGGACGCTCCCGGAAGGCGCGGCGTCGGCATTGTAAATGTTCCAACGCGCGCCACTTGCCCCGGGCCTTGCACTGGCGCAATTGGCGTCTGACCGCTGTTCCAGTTCGTCAGCGTGCTCCAATCTCCGCTGATGTCATTCATCCAGACGGCGGGCACGAGTTGATCCTTGAGGAATTCGATTCCGCCGCGCGCGACATCAGCGTCGAGATTATTGTTGCCGCTATTGTAGCTGGGCAATCGAAGAGTGCTTGCGTATTGCCAGAATGCCCAAGGATGTATGACTCCGTAATCGTCCCAAGGGCCATAGATGGCAGCGTAGGTGTCCTTCGGTTCGGTGTTTTGCACGTCAATCGCAGGAACATTTGTCTGGTTCGGCCAGCGGGCGCTCCACAAGATGGGATAAGCGGGAGACACCACGCTTGGGAGAGTTGCGGCAGGCTGGGCAAGCTGGTTTCTCAGCGCGACAGACGCTCCGCCCAGGACGAACGCTGCGTAGTTGCCGTTGATGTAAATCGCCGGACGAATGCCCATCACGGCATAGATGCGGCTTGAAAAATCTATGCAGAATTGTGCCATCTCTTCATCCGTGCGAATGCCGTCACCGGCCTCGAAGTCATGAACCGGCACCAGATAGCCCGGGCGCATCCAAGGCCCGGCCATCTGGATGAAATGATCCGCCTCGTCCGTGCCGCTGTTGGGGATGCCGCCAGAATTCAGCGTGCTGGCGATGATGTCCGGTCGCGAGAAATGATACGAACCGGCGTACATGCCGGCTGTCGTGACGCGATTGACGTTCTGAACGTAATACGGGTCGTCGTAGCGCTGGGAAAGCGTGTTCGTGCCGAAGTCGTTATTCGGATAGTTTTGATTGTAAACGCCGGTGGTGCCGCCGCGACTTGAGCGGAGGATGATGAACTGCCGGTTCTCGACGTTGTGAATGTTGTTCCAGGTGGCCTGTGAGATGTTCCCCTGCCACGCCGAGATGTCGAGGCCAAGGACGCGTTGTATTTGAGCCGAAGCAGGCGTTACGGCGAAGAGCAGGACGGTTAAAAATAAAAATGCTGCCCGCTGCTGCCAACTCCGCCGCAGCCATTTTGAAAACGCACACGATGGGCAGGTGGGCGGACGCAAGGGGCTGACCGTGCGAATGAACATCTGAAATGTTTGTGTTAGTTGCGCGCGCATCACATTTTAGAACATCTCTTGAAGAAAGAAACCGGGCCCGAAAGCCCGGTTTGATTCTCTGACTTCAGAATAGGCTTCAGTGTCAACCCTTAGTCGTCATAAGGATCAGACAAGCGGAAGAACTTCTCTTGAGCACTAAGGGTGTTGGTCCAGGGACCGAGCGTTACACCGGTGTTCGTGTATGTGCCCGTCACCAAGCTTGAGGCTTGAAGGTTGTGTCCGCCAGCCCAACTCAGCACCCTTTGCCCAGCGGCATTGTTGCTGATGGACAGGCTGGTGGCCACCGGTTGCACCGGAGTGCTGCCTTTGGGCAGGAGCAGGAAGCGGATGGACGTCGGGTGGTCTAGGTTTATTTGTGGACTTTGGACCGGTGCTGCTCCTGATGTGGTTAAGCGGAGCCATTTGGTATCGTTGGTGCCATTCCATTGGAATTTCACATGCAACGACTTGATGCCGGTATCAGCGGCCCGAACGGAGGCCCGGCTGCTGTTGGGCAATCCCAAGATGTTGCCAGAAGTGGTGCCAGAGAAACTCGGTGACCGGTAGGCATAATCCGCAGTGTTGCCGACAGCGTTCTCGAAGTCTTGGAACACCGTGCTGCCATTCTGGAGATTGTCGATGTAAAGGTCAAAAGGTCCAGTGTCTTTCAGATCATCGATGGCGAATGCGATGGCATCAATGGTGCCCCACTGACCATTCAAATCATAAACGGTGCCGGCGGGAGACGCTCCGGTCTGCGCGTTCCATTTGACAGCGGGATTCGTGTGCGTCGAAGTCGGGGTTACGGTGATTGCCCCGCTCCATGCATTGTTCGCATCGTTAAAGTTATTCACGCCGACCACATCCACAGAACCCCCGACGTAGTTGTCCGAGTTGAAATTGCGGAGTAGCCGATAACCATCCGCATTCGCTACGGCATCCCAGGTCCAGTTCACCGCGAATACGTCATTACTGGTGACAACAGACGATTGAGCCGGGGCGGCGGAAAATATTTGAACGCCGCTTTCCGGCACCGTCCGATAGGCATAGACGCGGACAGCGACCGTGTCATTGGCGGCGTAGCCAAGGTTGCTTTCAGGACTGCCCACCGCATTGGCGGAATTTCCCAGAGTAGCCGTGCCGCGATCAAAAGTAAGAGTCTGCCAGGCGGGGCTTGGTATCAAGACCGGACCATCTCCCGGAGCGCCACTAATGCGAGTGGAGGAGCCGAGGAAATGAATGTTGGCACCGACAGTAGCGGTGCTACCGGCAGTTCCCACGGGTCCGGTGCTGGTGGTTTGCCGGACACTCAATGCAACGCGCAGGCGGGGATTGGCACCACCGCCAACCA
The DNA here is from genome assembly GCA_013140495.1 of Verrucomicrobiota bacterium. Classification (GTDB taxonomy): domain Bacteria; phylum Verrucomicrobiota; class Verrucomicrobiia; order Limisphaerales; family JADLHS01; genus JADLHS01. The sequence goes on along the minus strand of JABFSR010000056.1, from coordinate 12,525 downwards.
GAAATGCCGAATAATCGAGAGGGCAACCTTCTTGGCCGCCTACTGTCTGCGTGGCGGCGACTACCGAATTCCTCACTAATCCAGTCACCGGCACGGCGTTGTTGCCAGCAACTATGCCCGAGTTGAGTTCGCCAATCGATACCATGCCCGCGCCGTTATCCTGGAATACAGTGACTTTGGTCGCGCTTCCATTGACCCCGGTGACGATCACATCGGACAAGTTGGTCGCGAGCGGACCGGTCGGGAAAACGGTGGGAATATCAAGACAGGGGTCCTCCAAGCTGAAGCGAAACGAATCCACCACCAGCCGTTGGGAAGCCCCTGCATTGACGACGCCTCCCTGAAAGTAGAAAGTAATTTCGGGATTGGATGTAGCAACGTCATTGGTAACATAACCCAAAAACTGCCAAGAATTCACGCCACCAGCCACCGCGCCAAAGGATCTTTGGAACTTGTCCGTGCTGGAGAAAGACAGAGTGCAGTTCGCCACATTGGTGACGCCAACCACGATATTGGTGCTCACATTCCCGGCGGCCGAAGAATAAACGTGATAGAGCCGGTACACACCACCTGCCACCGCCAACGCGGGTCGAAGGGTGATGCCGAGGTCTGGCGTAGAATTGGAGAACGAATTGCTAAAGAACCGGGCGCCAGGTGTGGGACTCTTGTAAGGTACCGTGGAAATGGCGGTAGTGAACGAACCGAGGATGCCTTCACTGTAAACCGGTAAAGAGGTGTTTGGATTAATGTCCGCGTTGGCATTTTGACCACAAATTGCGCTGGACGTGCAGTTGGAGGTCAGGGCGGTGACATACACATTGTCAGCCAAAGCTGAACTACTGATGAACCCTAATGTGATGGCACCAATGAGGAGTTTTTTCATAATGCTGGAATGATTCTTGGTTCTGTGTTTCTGGAAATGATTAACCACTTTTTGGCGGGTTCAAGTCAACGTCATTCTTCGCCTTCCTTTGGGGACAGGGTTTGTCCTCTTTGTCTTTGGCGTTCGATTTTTTGGGCAAAGAGGCCGGAACTCCCGTCCCGGCTTCACGATTTCATTGTTTCGCGATACTGCCGGAACGCGTTAACGGCGGACGCGAAAGAAAACTGTACCTGTCGCATTGGTATCGTAGGGGCTGGTGGCGACGTTAACATCATTGTAGGTGTCGTTGACAACGATGGCGGATTGCAATGCACCGGGATCGGTTCAGGTAAGCGTGTTGCCGCTCTGTTTGACACCGCAAACTCGGGTCGTTGCCTTCGGATGCCAATCGCTTCTTTATTTCTGCGTTGTCACCCGATAGTCTGTCCGGCACATGACTGCGAAAACGACTTTTTCAAAACTCAAAAAGAATCAGGTTCAACTCATCGCCAGCGGCGACCTGCGACTTTCCGCCAATCAAACCTGCTGGCCCGCACAACAGGAGATGGAAGCCACCCTCACCGCCGCGCTCAAGGCTGAGGGCTACGAACTCATCCGCGCGCACAAGTATGACGAGGTTGCGCGGCATGGCTTCATTGACTCGCAGCGCAAGGGCATGGATGTTTTCAAACGCATTGATCCCGACGCGCCGCTCATCATCGCCGAAGCCGTCTGGCAATACTCGCATCACGTCCTCGCCGGACTCACCACACATCGCGGGCCGATCCTAACGGTCGCCAACTGGTCCGGCACCTGGCCCGGCTTGGTCGGCATGTTGAACTTAAACGGCTCGCTCACCAAACAAGGCGTGAAATACTCCACGCTCTGGAGCGAAGATTTCGCCGACGACAATTTCAAATCCAAACTCCGCGACTGGCTCAAGACCGGCGCTTGCTCGCACAAGACCGATCACGTCACGCCGCTCGCCAAAGTCAAAGTTGATGCTGGCGCGAAGAAGCTTGGTGAAGCCCTCGCCGCCACGTTGCAGCGCGACAAAGCCATCATGGGCGTGTTCGACGAAGGTTGCATGGGCATGTTCAACGCCATCATCCCCGACGATCTGCTCCACGCCACCGGCGTGTTCAAGGAACGCCTCAGCCAGTCCGCGCTTTACTACGAGACCACGCAGGTCAGCGATTACGAGGCGCGCGAATGTTTCGCCTGGTTCAAGAAGAAGGGCATGACCTTCGATCTCGGGCGCAACGAATCCACCGATCTCACCGAGCGCCAGGTCCTCTGGCAATGCAAGACCTACATCGCCGCCGTGCGCATCGCGGACGATTTCGGCTGCGACACCATCGGCATCCAATACCAGCAGGGCTTGAAAGATTTGTCGCCCGCGAGCGATCTCGCCGAAGGCACGTTGAACAACAGCGATCGTCCGCCCGTGAAATCCCGCGACGGCCAGCGCGTTTTGTTCAAAGGCAAACCCCTGCCCCACTTCAACGAAGTGGACGAGTGTGCCGGTCTCGACGGCTTGATGACGCAGCGCGTTCACGAAGCGCTCAAGCAACCCGTCGAAAACACGCTGCACGATCTGCGTTGGGGCGATTGGGACAAGTCCGGCACCACGAAGGAATACGTGTGGGTCTTCGAGATCAGCGGCAGCGCGCCACCCGCGCATTTCATTGACGGCTGGGAAGGCACGGAAGGTTTCCGCCAACCGGCCATGTATTTCCCGAAAGGCGGCGCCACCATGCGCGGCATTTCCAAGCCCGGCGAAATCGTCTGGTCGCGCATCTACGTGGCCGAAGGCACGCTGCACATGGATTTGGGCCGCGCCAAAGTCATCGAACTTCCACGCGAAGAAACCGACCGCCGCTGGAAAGCCACCACCAAGCAATGGCCCATCATGCACGCCGTCACTTACGGCGTCTCGCGCGATCAGATGATGGCCAAGCATCAGGCCAATCACATCCAATGCGTCTATGCCACCAACGCCAAGTCCGCCGACGAATGTCTGCTGACGAAAGCCTCGATGGCCAACGCGCTGGGCATCAAAGTGAATCTCTGTGGCACGAAGGCGGATGGGAAGAAGTGGTGAACACAACGAATACGGAAGCGATATGCCAGAAAAGTCCAAGTCTAAGTCAGGACTCTTTGAAATTCTGAGCGTCAAAGGCGGCAAATCAAAGTTTGATACAACAGAAGTTGAAATTCGCATTCCAAAATTCCGAAACTTCGGACTGGGCTTGGCCGAACTAGAAAGCCAGGCTACGAATTACGAAAAGAAACTCGAAGCCGAAACCACTCCTGCCGAGCGGGCGAAGAAAGAAGCTGAGTGGGCAAAGGAAGAGGCTGAGGGAGATGCCTTTTTGAAAGATCTTGCCGAGAGCATGCGAAGCGCGGCTGCCGAATCAAAGAAGGAAATCTCCAAGGCGTCACCCAAAGATAAGGATGTTGGCGCGGCAAGTTTCCTCGCCGATGCGATGGAACAGTTGGCGAAGTCGCTTGAAGTTGGACCGGACGATCCCGACCCGGACGAGGAGACGGTGACAAAAAAGGAAAGCCGTCCCGAAGACTTTGAATTGTTCACGGCAATGCCAGGTGACGGAATTAAATGGGACGTCAATGCGGAGGCTCGGGTGGATGAGTTCATTCGGAATTGGCCTGACGTTCGTCCTCAAGTCCTCAAGCAAGCTCACGCTTACTACAAAAAGCTTTACCCGGAACTCAAAGATACCTTTGGTGATATGTCCACGTTCAACTTCACCATGCCAAAACCGACAAAGCCGGAGGTTGTCGAAGACATTTTTTCCATCAGCACGATTTACCTGCGCGGCGACGGTGCGATTGGAATCAGTGGTTCATGCACTTGGGATGAAGAGCATGGCTTTGGCGCCGTAATTAAAGATGGCAAAATCGTCACGTTCGGGCACGCAGACGAAGGCTTCTGTTAAGAGTTTGCGATTCGTAGTCGCCGCTCCATCCGCCAGCCCCGCTCCCCATTCCCGCGCTGCGGAGCGCGGCTGTCCTCAGCCGCAGCACGTCCGCCTGCCAAGTGATTCACGAACTTACTGTGCCGCCTTCGCTTTCCACACGCAGCGGGTGAGGACACCCGCGCTCCACCAGCAGGCTGATTTGTCTCACAACCTCCCTCACCCTTTACCCTCTCCCCAAGGAGAGGGAACAGCCTGTGTCCGTCTGCTGATTGCTCGACAACCTTCCGCCCATCGCCGCCGCACGACATTTCCAGAAACCGGCAAACGATTCACCCTCTCCTCGGGGGAGAGGGCCGGGGTGAGGGCGAGCGTTAAACACAAGATTTCCAAGCTGCTCCTAAACTTCATCCCTGCTTCAGCACACTTCTGGTCTTTGCCGGGTCTTGCCGACAATCCAGCACGCGATAAACGATGACCACGTCGCCACTTCCCATCCGATAGTAGATCGCATACGGAAAACGGGAAGCCAGTCGGCGGTGATAGCCAGAAACTTTCAGATGAATGCCTCCATACAAAGCCAGCGAATCTATGTCGGTAAAGACGGAGTCGAAGAATTAATCACCCAATCCCTCACCCTGCTTGTCGTAAAACTTGCGTCCGGCGACCAAGTCGTTGAACGCCGAGGTGAGGAGACGCACTTTCATTCAAACCAACGACGCAGTACCTTTTTCGCCGCCTCCCAATCCATCACCTGTTCCTTGCCCTCTGCCAGACGTTGTTCAGTTGCGCCTAATTCCTTCGCGTGCCACGCAGGCGACTCGAAAGTTTCGTCGGGGCGGCTTAACTGTTCCCACAGCAGTTCCATCAGCTTGAGCTTTTCGCTGCGCGACATCTGTTGAACCGTTTCAATGCTCACGCGCAGAAACTAGCCTCCCAATCGCGCATTGGCAACCGATCTCTAACCCCACGGCTTTGGCAATGTGCCAACTGTGCAGAATGATTTCACACCCACACCCTTAGCAATTTCCGGTTGCTCATTGCCAATAACGGGGAGGCTACTCGGACCAAGAGTTCCTATTGTTTCAGCATTGAATGGGCGGCCAGCTCGTCACTTTGCCAGCCGCCGACTGAAATTGAAATTGAACCATGAGCACCAAGATCATCAAGCTCCTCGGCGATTCCGCCAAGGCGCTCCTCGACCACCAATGCAAAACCGTTCCCAAGGAAAAGCTGCATCTGCCCGGGCCGGATTTCGTGGATCGCGTCTTCGCGCCTACTGACCGTAATCCACAGGTGTTGCGCAGTCTGCAACAGATGTTCGACACCGGTCGCCTCGGTGGCACGGGTTACCTCTCCATATTGCCGGTGGACCAGGGCATCGAGCATTCGGCGGGCGCCAGCTTTGCTCCGAACCCGATCTACTTCGATCCCGAGAACATCGTGAAGCTCGCCGTCGAAGGCGGTTGCAATGCCGTGGCCTCCACGCTCGGCGTGCTCGGCATGGTGTCGCGCAAATACGCGCACAAGATCCCGTTTCTGGTGAAGTTGAATCACAACGAACTCATGACGTGCCCGAACAAGTTCGACCAGATTTATTTCGCGCAGGTCGAACAGGCGTGGAACATGGGCGCGGCGGCGGTGGGTGCGACGATTTATTTCGGCTCGGCGGAATCCGCGCGGCAGATCGTAGAGACGAGCATCGCGTTCAAACGCGCGCATGAACTCGGTCTAGCCACGGTGCTCTGGTGTTACCTGCGCAACAATGCCTTCAAGACGAAGGACAAGGATTATCACGTCAGCGCCGATCTCACCGGCCAGGCGAATCATCTCGGCGTCACCATTCAGGCCGACATCATCAAGCAGAAGCTCCCGGAGAACAACGGCGGCTACAAGGCCATCGAGAAATACGGCAAGACCCACGACAAGGTTTACTCGGAGCTGTCGTCCGATCATCCGATTGATCTGTGCCGGTATCAGGTTTTGAACTGCTACGCGGGTCGCGCGGGCTTGATCAATTCCGGTGGCGAATCCAAGGGCAAGGGCGATCTCGAAGCTGCCGTGAAGACGGCGGTGATCAACAAACGCGCCGGCGGCACCGGCCTCATCTCCGGCCGCAAAGCATTTCAACGTCCGATGGCCGAAGGCATCGAATTGCTCAACGCGATTCAGGACGTGTATTTGGACAAGGAGATAACGGTGGCCTAACACACACCGTCTGTGAACGCGAAAGGCCGTCCTTTTTGAGATGACGACCTTTTAGCTTTCAAGATGTAGTCACATCAATTGATCGCACGCTCCAATGTGAACGAGCGGGTTTCAAGACGCTTCCATAAACGGTGAAGAAGCAAAGAAGCCATGATCATTTGAACAGCAGGCGCTCCCATCGTCATCAATCCGAAAAACAGATCGGCATCAATCGGGATTTGATAAATCGAGAGCAGCACCCCCAAGACCAGTGCGGCGAGTTTGGGTACTGCCACACCACAGATCAATGTCCATACAAACGCGCCGGTGAATCCTTTGCACCGTAGTGAAAAGTAAAGCCCGATGGCGGGGACGGTGAACAGCGTGACGAACAGCGCGGCGATGCCTCCAGCCTGCGACTCATGCGGAACAAATGTTGACACATAAAGCCACAGGAGCAGGAAGGTGACCGATGCAGGAGCGAACTGTCCCCAAATTCCGCGCAACCTTGCCCAGATGATTTGATGCGTGTGGAGTGGAGCGACGAGCAGTAATTCGAGCACGCCTGTTTCGCGTTCGCGACGGAAACTGCCCGAGGCTGTCGCCGCAATCGTCAACGCCATCAGCCAACCCATGATTTCCTCAAGCGGAAGGGCGCCCTGGAGGAAAGTTCCATCCGTCAGCAACATGCTGTAAACCGAGATGATGATTGCAAACCATATCCACGTCAGCAGCCGTCCCTGCCACGTCCTCCGCTCCAGCCAGCCAATGGGATTGTGTTCGAGCAGACGCCGCATCCATTTCCGATAAAAGTCCAGACCCATCACCGGAGTGAAAAACTTTTTCTGAATCCACACCTGCCGGGCCGAGGGTGGTTCTTCCTGCCAGACACGTCGGACTCGACGAGCGGCAAGTATTACGGCGGCAAAGAGCAACAAGAGTGATATCCCGGATATTTCTGCGATCGAACTCAAGAGATCACCGCCGAAAGCAGAAAGTCCCGTGCGCCCGCTAAGTGGCGACAATGAAGCGAGACCGGCAGCCTCAGTTCCGATTATTGTCATTGTTTGCCAATTCATTTTCAGATGACCTGAATAATAGGCTTGTCGGATTACGAGAGAAACGTTGATCGATCTGAAGGCTCTGGTGTTGGTCGTAGGCCCTCCATTTGGAGACTTGACCGCATTTGATACGACCAAGACGCCGCACACGTAAGCCATCAACTTCAACACGCACACTGAAAGCAGAAATGTTATGACCAGCGACCGCATCCATTGCTTGTTCGATGCTGATGCAATCATGGACATCCCAAGCGTGATGCAGACCGCGCTGAAATTGACAAGCAACGACACGACCACCTGTTGCCAGCTCACACCGCCCATCAGGAAGGAAACCGCGAATACTGGAATTACCGCGATGATGAGACCCATCGTGCGAAAACCATGCGCGAAAGCTTTTGCCATTACAATGTCCCGCGCCCGCAGCGGAGTAAGGAACAGGAGACCCAGAGTGCCTTCGCGTCGCTCCATGCTGATGCAATCTGCCGCGCTGAACGGAACGATCAGGCAGATGGAGACAAAGAGCGCCAGATGGAGGAATTGAAACAGTTCGCGCCCGACATTCTGATTCAGGTTGAGAGCCAGCGCATTGTTTGCAACGAACCACGAGCCGCCGAACAACAGCCCGCCCACAGCGAGCAATCTCAAGGCGTGTGTCATCGGCTGCCGTGCCTGCGCCCGGAGTTCGCGGCTGATGACGGGCAGGACGTTCACAATTCGGTCTCCGCTCTCTGAGCTCCGCTTACTGCGTGTCGCCGCGCGTCACGCGCATGAAGACTTCTTCCAGTCCGAGTTCCTCCTCGCGCAGTTCCGTCACCTTTGCACCGCCGCGCACAAGCGTGTCTGCCACGATGCTGTGGTCGGCGTCCTGACTGGCGAGTGTGATCTTGATGATGCCGTCAAGCGTGGTGACCTCGGCAATCTCTGGTCGCGTCTTGAGCAGGGTGACTGCTTGCGCTTGATCGCTGGAGACGCGGACGAAGATGATCCGGCCCTGTGACATTTGATCGCGAACGCCCTGCACGGGACCGGAGTAAATCAGTTTGCCACGTTCGATGATGCAGACGCGGTTGCAGATGGTTTCGAGTTCCGTGAGGATGTGGGAACTGATGATGATGGTCTTTCCCATGCGCTGAAGCTCCCGGAGGATTTCCATCATCTCGATGCGTGCTCGCGGGTCGAGGCCGCTCGCAGGTTCGTCAAGCAGTAGCAGTTTGGGATCGTGAATCAACACGCGCGCGAGGCCGAGGCGTTGTTGCATACCGCGGCTTAAAGCACCGATGAGCGAACCTTTTTTCTCGCTCAGGCCAACGAGTTCGAGCACATCGTTCACGGTTTTCTCGCGCTGGGTTGAGGGAATGCGATAGCACGCGCCGAAGAAGTCGAGGTATTCGGTCACTTCCATGTCCTTGTAAACACCGAAGAAGTCCGGCATGTAACCGATTACGTGTCGGACGGCGTCAGCTTCCTTGACGACATCATGCCCGAGCACCCGGGCGGTTCCGGCTGTGGGAGCAAGAAATGTTGCCAAGATGCGGAGCGTCGTGGTTTTGCCCGCGCCGTTCGAGCCGATGAATCCGAACAGATCGCCTTGATTGATGGTGAGATCGAGTCCGGACAACGCGACCATTGCGCCGTAGGTGCGGGTCAGGCCGAACGTTTGTACGGCGGGCAAGGGAGGGGCATCGTTCATAAAAAAAGTCCAGAGTCCGGAGTCCAAAGTCCTGAGTCTTGTCGAGCGGACGCCGGTTTGGTGTTTGAAAGTTTGTTGATCATTTGAATTTTCTTCCGCGAAGTTCTGATTCCTTGAGATATGTCATAAAGCCTCCGATGAGTCTGCTGACTTCGTCGGCCTTGCTGTAGAGATCGGCAAAAACCTGTTGTGAGACGTATTTCTGGTCAAGAGCGACGTACAGATGTGATCTTACTTCGCCGCACGAACCTTTTGATGTGGAGAGGAACTGGATGAATTCCTTGTCCCCGCCCCGTTCGAATCCCTCAGCGATGTTCGCCATTGTTGAAACCGATGCACGTTGAATCTGGTCGCGCAATCCAAAGTCTCGTGCAAATGCACCGACCTTTGAACAGCCGTAAATCTCACGCGTCAGTTCACGCGCTCTTTGCCACGAGACTATGTCTTCAAACCGTTCGATTTTACCCATAACATTTCTTTCGCTTGATGTGGTTATGCGTCGTGGACTCCGGACTGTGGACTCAAGGCTGTGGACTTATCGGCACCGGGACGCGCCAAAGCGTGTGTTTGAATCCGCGCCGCGGGGTAAACTGGTTCATTCCTTTCACAGGTGAAAAATCCTCCATCCACGCCAGCAATACGGCGTTGCCGTGCTCGACGGAGCGTGTGAGGTCAAGGCCGGCCGGTACGACGAAGCTGTTGTAATCCTGATTGCCGGTTTGCTGGATGAACGAGGCGGCCATGGTTGCATTGGTCAGGTCATTGATCTGGCCGCCCTGACTTTTGCCGAAGGCATACTGGCGTTGCTGCACTGCTGTGAAAAATTCCGGCGCGTGCTGCTGAACGAAGGTGCGGATATCGGTCCCATCGTTCGCCGTCACGGTGAATGTCTTCGACTGGCCGGCGGGGATTTCGCCGAGACGATAGATCATCGGCTGGATGGCGATTTGCGCGAGTTTGATGGCCCGGTCTGTCTTGTTTTGGACGATCACCTGCCAGCCATCCGCCTGCGGTTTCACCTGCACGTCCAACGGTGGAGGCGCGCTGTTCCACCAGTCGCTCACGTAAAGCTGGCTCGTCCATACCGGCACGAACACTTCCGCCTTGAAGTTGTCGCCATTGAGCATGACATCCGTACGATCAGCGCCATGACCGCCGCCACTGCCGAGAAACTCTCCGCGCAACGAGGCGTACTTGTTTTTGCTTTCAAGTGGGAATCTTTGATTTGCGGGCGAGTAAAGCGAGGCGTAGGTGTGGCCTCGCATTTCAACGTGATCGCCGTTTTTCAACACGTCCACCACGTGCAGTTCGTTGTATTCGCTTTCGCCCGAGCGCAGCTTGTACCCGATGAAATAAATCAGCAGCGAGAAGAAAACGACGTAGCAGGGGAAGGTGATCCACGTGAGCATGGGCCTGTTGATTTTGTTGAGCCACCAACGGTCCAGCGGGCCGATGACAAGCAGGTAAACGAGCAGCATCAGCAGCAGCCAGGTGATCGGGAGTTTGTGAACCTGGCGGCTGTCAATCATTGCGCCAAAAATCCCATCCGCGCTCTGGCCGTAACCGTTGTTGATGTCGGATGACACATAAAACGCACCGGGCACTTCGGCCACTTTTGACCAGAACGTCGGCAGATTCTTCCATGACTTGAGCGGTTCGCGTTCGGGGCTGAACATCATCGCCGTGGCCCGGCCCAACCCGCGATTTGCTGTGACAATGAGGGGTGTTTCACCGGAACTTAGGACCACGTGTCCGTCGCGCTGGGTGCTGGTCAGGACGGGTAGTTCCGCTATCTCGAATGCCGGGTCGTGAGGCAGATCTGCAAATGGCTGATCGGGATGATCGGCGGGTTGGGAGACGTTCGGGATGTTCTTGTTCCTGTTTTTTGAAAATGAATTTGTGCCCCAGCCGCCGCTGCGCAACCACTCTTGAATTTCTGGATGACTTGGCAGCACACGGAGTTCCTTCGGCTCGCAAGGCAGCACACCTTTCAACCAGGGCGACGCGGTGACATCCGAGATTTGCTCAACGGCCACAATGAGGTGACCGCCCGCATTCATCCAGGACAACAGCGCCTGGACCTGTGTGGACCGCAGTTGAGTGGCAACTTCCGAACTGAGATAGATTGCATCGAGACCTTCGAGCACGAGCGGATTGTCGGGGAAGATGCTCGTCTGGAAGCGCGCCGCGACGGGTTGCGCGTCGGCCTGATCCCGCTTGATGGGACGAAGTGTCGGTGCGCCGCTGGCTGTTCGTGAGAGCGAACCGATCATGGGGATTTCCCAGCCCACCTGGCGACGCGGTCGCTCCGCCGGTTTTTCGTCCATGACCTTGCCACGCTCGTTCAACAGACGGACATTCCAGAGCGATTGGTAACGACCACTGGCAAATGCCGGGATGACGATGCGTTTAAGCGTGCCGGTTGGAAGTTCCACGGCCATCTGCATCGTCTGGCCTTTGCCAAAATCGCCCGGCGACACCTCGACCACGCCCACGAAAGGCGGGCCGTCATTCTTGATTTCGCAAACGACCGGAAACCAGCTTGCCTCGCGCACGGCTCCGTCATAGCCAAGAAAGACGTCGAACTGGAGCGCGGCAAAGGCCGGCGGGAGTGAAAGATTCAACCCAAGAAATCCCGCGAGAAGCAGCCGGGTGCATTGTCTCCGGATGTTTCGCGACCGCGATAAAGTTTTCCCCGTGATCATGACCTTGTTGTCCGTCGAGTGAACGAGTGACTTATATGCAGACCAATCCGACAGCGCAATGTTCAATTCGTCACGGACTTCCGGAGGAAGAAGATGTGTGTTACTTGTAACAACCAGCACCGGGGAGATACTTGGATGCAGTCATTGCCAAGCACACCGGTGCTCTGACGCGTTCCGACACTTTTATTGGCAAACGTTTATCCTTGCTTGGCCAAACTTGCGATTGCTGTTTCCTCGACAACAACGCTATGTCATGTTTCGCACCTTGGAAGGTTCAAGAACTTTATGAGCGAAATGACTTTTGGCAGATGTAACACCACGAATCCCGCGGTCCTTGCCTGGGTGGAATCCCAGGCGAAACTCTGCGCACCGGAGCAAGTGTTCTGGTGTGATGGGTCGGAGGCGGAAAAGGATTTTCTCACCGAGCAGGCTGTGAAGGACGGCGTGCTCGTGCGGCTCGATCAAAAGAAGCTTCCGGGTTGTTACTATCACCGTTCCAATTCCAACGACGTGGCGCGCGTGGAGCAATGCACGTTCATCTGCACTGAAACGGAGGAGGATGCCGGGCCGACCAACAATTGGATGCTGCCGCGCGAAATGTACGCCAAGCTCCGGGCGTTGTGTGATGGAGGGATGCGGGGACGCACGATGTATGTGGTGACGTATCTCATGGGACCGCCGGGTTCGCCGCTGACCAAGGTGGGCATCGAACTGACGGATTCAATCTACGTGGCGTTGAGCATGAGGGTCATGACGCGCATGGGCCGCGTGGCTTATGAGCAGCTTGGTGACAGCTCGAATTTCAATCGCGGCCTGCATTGCATGTTGGACGTGAATCCGGATCGGCGTTTCATTGCGCACTTCCCTCACGACAACGCGATCATTTCCGTCGGCTCAAATTATGGCGGCAATGTCTTGCTCGGAAAGAAATGTCTCGCGTTGCGCATTGGCTCGTACCTGGGGCGCAAGGAAGGCTGGCTTGCCGAACACATGCTGATTCTCGGAGTGGAATCACCGACGGGTGAGAAGACTTTTGTTGCCGCTGCATTTCCGAGCGCGTGCGGAAAGACGAACTTTGCGA
>JABFSR010000032.1 GCA_013140495.1 Verrucomicrobiota bacterium | reverse complement strand
ACGTTACTGTGCCGGGAAAATACGCGCCGGGTGGTGTAGTTTTGAATAAATACAGCGTGACCATGTCGTCACTATTGTCCTGCCCATACATGCTGTAACCCAAAGCCAGTTGCTTCATGTTGCTGAGGCAGTTTATGCCTCGCGCCTTTTCCTTGGCCTTGCCCAATGCCGGTAACAGCATGGCCGCCAGAATTGCGATGATCGCAATGACGACCAGCAGTTCAATCAATGTGAAAGCATCTGGCTTTCTGGTTGTGCGTGGTTGATTTGACATATTCATGATTTGAGTCACAACAGAGACAAACTTCCTGGCCCGATATTGTGCTGTTGTTGATTTAGTATTATCCCGCTCTCGTTGACTTTGCAACCTTGTTGATGAGGTCGACAAGCGATAGGGTGTGATTGGAAGCGGGTGAGGCGAGTTGGAAGGTATTATGGACTGCGGTGGCAGAGCGTAGCGGCGACACCGCTTTCGAACGGGCAAGACGCTTGATAACTTTTAGCCTGACTCATGTGTGCGAAAGCGGCGTGGCGTTTCACTTCCCGCCGCAGTCCAAAACAGCCTCACGCCTCCCGGCCCGCTTCGACGGTTTCTTGATCCTCACTCGTCTTTAATCACACCTTCGATCATACGCCCGCCGCCAATCCCACCGTTCGTGAAATTTATCTTCCACCTCAGCCCGGATTTAACCCATCATCGCTCACCATGAAAACCGTTCCACTAGCGCTTTGGACTCGTCGCACCATCTATTTCGTTTTCGCCGCCCTACCGCTGCTGTTTCTTCCTGCGTGCAATCAGAACAACAGCGGCTCGACATCGGCCCGTCCTCGCGTTGCGTTGATCATGAAATCGCTCGCCAACGAATTCTTCCTCACCATGGCCGACGGCGCGAAAAAGCATCAGGCTGCGCATTCCGCCGACTACGATCTCATCGTCAACGGTATCAAGAACGAGACCGACCTGGCGGAGCAGGTTGGTCTCGTCGAACAGATGGTCGCGCAGCAGGTCAATGTCATCGTCATTGCGCCCGCCGATTCGAAGGCGCTCGTGCCCGTTCTCAAGCGCGCTCAAGCCGCTGGTGTCCGGCTTGTGAACATTGACAACAAGCTCGACGCCGATGCGTTGAAGGAGGCGGGTTTGACGGTGCCGTTCGTCGGCCCGGACAATCGCGAGGGCGCACGACGCGTTGCTGAAGTGGTGGCGAAGAAGCTTCCGGCTGGAGCGAAGGTGGCCATCATTGAAGGCATTCCCACAGCATTCAACGGTCAGCAACGTCGCGCAGGTTTTGAGGATGCGATCAAGTCGGCGGGCCTGACGCTCGTCGGCGTGCAAAGCGGCCAATGGGAAATTGACAAGGCAAACAATGTGGCCACCGCGATGTTGAGTGAACACCCGGACCTGCAGGCGTTGCTTTGCGGCAACGACAGCATGGCGCTCGGCGCCGTGGCGGCGGTGCAGGCGGCGGGACGCACGGGCAAGGTTTTGGTGGTGGGTTACGACGGCATTCCCGCCATCAGACCGATGGTCGCGGATGGTCGTATGACTGCCAGCGCCGATCAACACGCCGATCAACTGGCCGTGTTCGGCATCGAGGCCGCGTTAAAGATTCTCAAGGGTGAAGCGCCGCCCGCCGACCAGACGACGGTGGTGGATTTGGTGACGAAATAATTGTGTTCCGTGTGTTCTGAAAATTCTCGCAACTCCGCCATGGTAGAAACCGCCGACCACTACCTAATTCTTCAATCCTAAACTCCATGCAAAAAAGTAAAACCCTTCTGGTTCGCCTCTCAATCCAATGGTGCAGCGCGGCCTTGGTCGTTACCAACCTCCACGCTGCGGATGTCGTGCCGGTGTCAATGTTGCAGGCCGACGGCGGACTCGAGGTCACGCTGTGGGCAGCTTCACCGATGCTGAAGAACCCAACCAATCTGGACACTGACAAGGATGGCCGGCTCTGGGTTGCGGAGGGTGTGAATTACCGCAGCCATTACAACCGTCAGCCGGAAGGAGACCGCATTGTTGTGATCGAGGACACAAACGGTGACGGCAGAGCAGACAAAAGCTGGACGTTTGTGCAGGAGCCATTTCTTCGCACGCCGATGGGCATCGCCGTTTTGGACAACAGGATCGTTGTCTCCATGACGCCTGATCTCATCGTTTACACGGATGTGAACCGCGACATGAAGTTTGATCCGGCGGTGGACAAGCGTGAGGTGATTCTCACGGGATTCAATGGCCGCAAGCACGATCACAGCCTGCATTCCGTGACGTGTGGGCCGGACGGCCAGTGGTATTGGAACTCCGGGAATCGCGGCGCGATGTTCACGGACAATTCCGGAAAAACATTCCGCATTGGCTGCCCCGATGATTCGAGCGATTTCAAATGGACTCCGCGCGAGATCGCCGGTCAGCCGAGTGATGATGGCCACGTTTATGTAGGCGGCTTCGCGGCGCGAATGAATCCGGACGGCTCGGCAGTCAACATCATCGGCTACAATTTCCGCAACAGCTACGAGCAGACCGTCACGTCTTTCGGCGACGTTTTCCAAAACGACAATGATGATCCGCCAGCGTGCCGGACATCATTCATGATGGAGCATGGCAACGCCGGATATTTTTCAGCGGATGGCAAGAGGACATGGTCGGCTGATCGCCGGCCGGGTCAGACCACGCCGGTTGCGGAGTGGCGTCAGGAAGACCCGGGCTCAATGCCGCCGGGAGATGTTTACGGCGGTGGATCGCCGACGGGCATTGCGTTTTACGAGGGCGGCGCGCTGGGCGAAAAGTATCGCGGGCTGCTGCTGAGTTGTGAGCCGGGTCGCAACACCGTGCTTGGTTACTTTCCTAAACCTTCTGGCGCGGGCTGGAAACTGGAGCGATTTAATTTTCTGACGAGCAATCAGGAGGGAAATTACGCGGGCACTGATTTCAAGGGCGGTGGCGTGTCGTCTGAACTGAAATTGTCGTTCCGCCCGTCCGACGTGGTTGTGGGCGCGGATGGTGCGATCTACGTGACTGATTGGTTTGATCCGCGCGTGGGTGGCCACGGCGATTTCGATGCGACATTGTCTGGCGCGATTTATCGGATCGCACCGAAAGGATTCAAACCGAAGATTCCCAAGATCGATCTCAGAACACTCCGTGGACAACTCGCCGCACTCAAGAGTCCTGCTGTGAATGTACGCAACCTCGGCTTTGAAAAACTCCGCGCACAGGGATCGAAAGCCGTGTCTGCTGTTGCTAGGTTGTTGAAGGATGAGAACCTCTACGTTCGTTCGCGTGCTGTGTGGTTGCTTTCGCAAATGGGGGATGCGGGAATCGCAAGTGTAGAGCCGCTGCTCCTGAATTCCGACCCGCAGTTCCGCATCGTTGCTTATCGCGCTCTTCGCCGTCAAAATCACAATGTTGATTCGCTTTCGCGTCAGCTTGCTGCAGATCCATCGCCAGCAGTCCGCCGTGAAGTCGCCCTTGCCCAGCGCGATGTTCCGTTCGCCAGGTCCAGGGATGTGTTGCTGAGCGTCGCGCGTGGCTTCGATGGCGTGGACCGAACCTATCTTGAAGCGTTCGGATTGGGTTGCTCGGGCAAGGAATCCGAAGTGTTCGATCTCGTCGCTTTGGAATTGGGTTCTGGAGATCCGTTAAAATGGTCCGCCAGGTTTTCGGGCATCGCCTGGCGATTACACCCTCCGCAAAGTGTTGACGCCTTCAAGACCCGCGCGTTGTCGCCAGCTCTCACGCTGGCGGAACGGAAAGCGGCGTTGGTTGCACTCGGTTACATTCCAACACGCGGCGCTGCAAACGCGGTTGCCGACGTGGCGGCGCAAGCTGTTGGCGACGTTCGCACGGACGCGCTCTGGTGGCTGCTCACCGGAAAAGATCGTCAATGGAAAGGAATGGAATTGGCGGACCGGCTAAAGCGCGATGGGATTTACGATCCGGATAAAATCGTGTTGCAGTCGGTGGTGATTCCCGAAGTGCAACCAACCAAGCTTCCCCCATTGGAGGACTTGCTCAAACTCAAGGGCGATGCTGTTCGAGGCAAACAGGTGGCCACTGCCTGCTTGAATTGTCACCGCATCGGCAGTGATGGAACGGATTACGGGCCGGACATCACGTCGTTTGCGAAAATGCAACCCCGTGAGGTTGTTCTTCGATCCATTCTGGATCCCTCCGCAGACATCTCCAATGGATTCGACGGCCAGGCCATGAAGCTGAATGATGGCACGGAGATTCACGGGCTGATTCTTTCGAGTGGTGATCCTGTCATCGTGCGTTCGACCGCTGGTGTGACGCAAACCGTCCCGGCAGACCGCATTGAGTCTCGGAAGCCGCTTGGCCGTTCGCTGATGTTGAGCGCGGATCAACTTGGGCTCGCGCCACAGGACCTGGCGGACGTGCTGGCCTACCTGACAAACCGATGAACTGGTTCGTTGAATTTTCATCTCATGGGAAAAGCTACCTGGATTCGTGAGTATGTGGCGCTCGCGCTGATACTCGTGGCGCTGGTGCTGTTGTTTGGTTCGTTGAGTGGACGTTTCCTCACGGCCACCACGTTTGGCGCCATCGCAAACCGCATTCCGACACTGGCGCTCGCTGCCACCGGCATGACGCTGGTTCTTATCGTCGGCGGAATTGACTTGTCCATCGGATCGGTGCTCGGGCTTTCGGGCGCGATGCTGGGTGTGGCGCTGGTGAACTGGCACTGGCCTTTCGCGGTCTGCGCAGCGCTTGCCGTCGGGGTCGGCTTGATCGCAGGACTTGCAAACGGCTCACTCATCGTCGGACTAAAGGTGCCGCCATTTATTGTCACACTCGGCATGATGGAAATGGCGCGCGGCGCGGCGTATCTCGTCACCAATTCCCAGACAAAATATCTCGGCGCAGCCGTCGAGGGCCTTGAGCGTCCGCTGGGAGGCACCGGATTGTCTGGCTCATTTCTGCTCGCGCTTTTGGTGGTGGCGTTGGCGCAAATGCTCTTGAGCGGTTCCGTGCTGGGGCGCTGGATGTTTGCCACCGGCTCGAATGAAACAGCCACGCGCCATTCAGGCATTGATCCCCGCCCCATCAAGCTTACGGCCTACGCGTTGACCGGCGCGGCGGCGGGGTTGGGAGCGGTTTGTTACACGTCACGGCTGGGTGCATCGGATCCCAACGCCGGAGCTGGCCTCGAACTCTCTGCAATCGCGGCCGCCGTGATCGGCGGCACAAGTTTGCTCGGCGGTCGCGGTTCGGTCATCAACACGTTTTTCGGAGTGCTCATCATTGCCACGCTGGAAGCCGGTCTCGCGCAGGTCGGTGCCTCCGAACCTGTGAAGCGTTTGGTGACAGGCGCAGTGATTGTGCTCGCAGTGCTTGCTGATGCCTGGCGACAGCGGGCTGCTGGAAACACGTTTCCGCTTTGGATGCGGCTGATGGGACGGACGGACGTGACTGCAAAGAGGCCGTAAGCACTATTGCCGGGCCGGGCCTGTATCGCTTGTTCCGGCTTACGACAGGATGCCCTTCACAACATTGCCGTGGACATCAGTGAGGCGGTAGTCGCGCCCGGTGTGACGGTAGGTCAGGCGCTCATGATCAAAGCCCAGGAGATGCAGGATTGTGGCGTGGAAATCATGGACGTGGACCGGATCCTTGCCGACGTTGATGCCGTATTCGTCAGACTCACCGTAAACGATTCCCGGCTTCACACCGGCACCGGCGAGCCAGGAGGAAAAGGCCCAGTGATGATGTTCGCGGCCTGCCGCCTTTTCCGCTTCTACAAACGGTGTGCGGCCGAATTCCGTCGTCCAGACTACCAGCGTGTCGTCCAGCATGCCGCGTTGTTTCAGGTCGCGGAGCAGACCGGCGATGGCCTGGTCCACGTTCTTCGCCAGGGGTGTGTGGGTAAGCATGTCGCCGTGGGCATCCCAGTTATCGGACGAGCCGGAATCAATCAGCTCCACAAACCGCACGCCTTGCTCCACGAGCCGGCGGGCCATCAGGCATTGCCAGCCGAAGCCGCTGGTCTGGCCTCGCTTGAGGCCGTAGAGATTCAGCGTGGCATCACTTTCCTTGGCGAGGTCAAAAACGTGCGGCACTTCCATCTGCATGCCAAAGGCAGTTTCAAACGATTGGATGCGCGCTTGTAGGAGCGGGTCGTCGGATCGGCTCGCGAGATGTCGCTGATTCATGCGCGCCATCAATCCGAGTTCCAATTCCTGCAACTTTTGGGTGGCGGTGCGACGCTGGACGTTGGCGATGGGTTCTGCGCCGGGCACCACGAGTGTTCCTTGATGCGCGCCGGGCAGGAAATCGCTTCCCCACACCTGGCCGCCGGCATAGGGAGATTTCGGTGCGATGACCACGAAGGACGGCAGGTTTCGGTTCACCGTTCCCAGCCCGTAGCTGACCCAGGAGCCAATGCTCGGTCGGGCAAAGGTGAACGAGCCCGTGTGCATCCCGAGAGTGGCTTCGTAGTGGTTGGTGTGGTCCGATTTCATCGAGCGGATCACGCAAAGGTCATCCACGCAACCTGCGATATTTGGAAACAGCGTGCTGACTTCGATGCCGGACTTCCCGTGCGGGGCGAATTCCCACTGCGGTCGCTTGAGAAACATTTTGTAGTCTCCTTTGCGACCTTGGTACTCGTTGACGGAGGTTGTCTTCCCCACATCGGCGAAGAGTTTGGGTTTCGGGTCGAATGAGTCCACGTGCGAAACCCCGCCGCTCATGTAGAGAAAGATCACGCGTTTGGCTTTGGGCGGAAAGTGCGGCGGCCTGGGGGACAAGGAATCATTGCTGCGGGCAGGCGCGGCTTCGTCGGCCAGCAATTGGGTGAGGAGGTTGGGCAGGAGTATCGAGCCGCCCACCATGGAGCGCAGGAATCCGCGGCGGGAGAAATCGAATGTGCAGTCAGGTTTCATGCGGTGATTTCAGTCCAGATGAAGAAACTCGTTGCTCGTGAAAAGGGAGCGGACGTAGGCCGCCAAAGCGCCGGGTTCAGCATCGGCCTGTCCGGCGGCAACAAGTTCGGCGCGATAGGCGCTCAGAAATTCCGCCGCCTCGGAGCGCTCGGATTCAGTTGGCGTGCGTCCCGTCGTGAGTCGCCAGGCCATTTCAATTCGTTGTGATTCATCCCCGCACGCCAAACGCAAACGGCTGGCGCACTTGGCGGCTTTCTCGTGGAGGAATGGTGAGTTGAGGAAATAGAGCGCCTGCGTCGGCACGGTGGTGGTGCGGCGATCAGCAGTGCTGGCGTTTGGATCCGGTCCGTCAAAGAGGGCCAGAAAAGGGTGGCGTTTGATGCGCTGCGTCATCAGATAAACACTCCGCCTGTCATTGTCGTAGGCGGCGCTGAACGGGCCATGTTGCGAATAGGCGGATGTCACTGGCGAAGGAAAGGGATGGCCAGTGGCGGGGGATGTGTTCAGTTCACCACTGATGGCGAGAATGGAGTCCCGGATTTCCTCGGCGTCGAGCCGGCGGCGTGTGAATGCGGAATAATCAGAATGCGATGTGCCATCGCCGGGTTGGTTCGCCTGCTGATAGGTTGAACTCAACATGATCAAACGGTGCATTGCCTTCACGGACCAGCCGCTCTGAACAAACCGCGAGGCCAGATGATCAAGCAGTTCCGGATGGGTCGGCTGCTGGCCGCGCACACCAAAATCGTTGGGCGTTGCGACGAGTCCGTGGCCGAAATGATATTGCCAGAGGCGGTTGACCATGACGCGGGCGGTGAGCGGATTTTCCGGCCGGGTGAGCCAGCGCGCGAGTTCGAGCCGCCCGCTGCCTGCGGTGTCATCCGGCAACGCGCCTCCGTCGAGTGCCTTGATGAAACCGCGCGGGATTTCTGCGCCGGGGCGGTCAGGTTCGCCGCGCATTTGGAGGCGCGCGTTATGTGGAGTTCCTTCCACCACGCCGTAGGTCATGTCGCACGGTCCTTCCACAAGCAGCGTGGTAAGTTCTTTGGTGAAACGCTTCACCTCCTCGCTGAGCGAGGCAAGTTGTTTCCGCAAGTCTGCCACACGAGCGCGGCGGGATTCTTGTTCAGCTTCGGTCTCTGTCAGAGCGAGGGCATCCAACTTTGGGAACGGCGATTCTTGAAAACCAAAATTATCCGCGTCCAATGCCGGTCGAACTCCCGGATGATGACCGTAGCTGTCAATGAACGTGTAATCAATCGTGCCATCCCAACCCGTGGCAAATGTGCCCGTGAGACGGGCGCTTCCGGTCGGTGTCGCCACGGTGCCGGTGTAGGTTTTTTCCTTCAGGTTCAACTTGAGTTGCACTTGATGCCATTCGCCGGGTCGCAATCTGGCAACAGAATTGTAAGAGTCGCCCGAGCGGGAAAATACTTCGCTACCGTTGAAGTGCAATTCCACAGCAGCCGAATTGCCAGCGCCGTGACCGACGTAGTAACGCCAGGAACCTTCTCCGCCCGCATCCTGATTTCCGCAGCGAAAGTCAAAAGCCACATGCATGACTTCATTGCTGGCCGCCGACCATTTCCTGTTGAGCGTCATGCCGAAGCCATCGTACTCGCCGCGATTGGGCATCTGAACGCCAAGCTTGCCGGCCGGGAAAATGTTGCGATAAGGACTTTGTGCGGCGGCGGAAACCTTCACCACGCTGTTCGGTCCTGGATTCCATGGTTTGGCTGGTGGAGCGCCGTCCGTCTGCCACTCGAGACCGCCGTCCAGTCCAACCAACTTCTGAAGCTCTGCGTCGAGCGCCACCGGGTCTGCCTGGCCGGGCGTGGATACGAGGGCTGGCAATGTGCTCGAAACCGGCGCGATGGTTTCTGGCTGTACGCCGAAGTTATCAATCTCCAGGACCGGCAGCACCGCGCCAACCTTTGCTTGGGAATCCAGGACGACATGGTCAATCTTCCCTGACCAACCATGCGTGAATGGTTGGTTGGCGAAAGTGGTCCTGCTTTCCGGCCTGCCGACGCTGCCGGAAAAAGTGCGACTGTCCAGGTCCAGTGTCAGTTGCAGGTTGTGCCATTCATGTGGACTCAATGCGGCAAGCTGTTTCGTCTGCGTTCCCACTCGTGCAAAAACTGACTCCGTGGAAATCAGCAATTCAACCGCCGGAGAATCCTCGCGTGCCCCGATCCAGAATCGGTGCGCTCCGTTCGTTCCTTCGCCGGGTGTTGCAGGGCGAAAATCCAAATTCACGTGAAGCACCCGGCAAGTGTCGCGGATGCGTAATGGATACAGAGATTGCTCGAGCCGATAGTCCTTGTCCCCGGCGGCAATGTTGACGCCGAATTTGCCAGCCGGGTAGAGATTCTTAAACGGACTCTGGGCAGCGGTCGTGACGCTCAACCTCCCCTCGCAAAGCCACGGCGGGACGATCACCCCATAACTCCCACCGGCGGCATCCTTTTGAATTTCAAAATCACCATCCGGATCGTGGAGCGAGCGAAACACAGCCGAAGGCACCGGCTGTTTTTGCCGGGCGATCCGTTCTGATAGCATTGCGACGTGCTGGTCGTAGTCGCGCCATTTCGGTTGCGACTCCTGCGGTGGCAACAGTGGCACCATTGCCCGCAATTTTCCCTTTTGCTCCGAGCCGGGAAACGCGTAGCGGCTGCTCGCGAAGATGCCGTAGAGCGCGTAGTAATCCTTCATCGAAACCGGGTCGAATTTGTGATCATGACAACGCGCGCATCCCATGCTCAGGCCGAGAACGGTTTGCCCGAGCGTGTCCAGTGTGTCCTGGATGGTCAGGTGGTGGTAGTTTTCTGAATCAAATCCGAAGCGCCGCGAGATCGCGAGGAATCCGGTGGCTGTTACCCGTTCGGCGAACCGTTCGCGCGGTCCTTGCTCCGCCAGGATGTCGCCGGCGATCTGTTCACGCAAAAATTCGTCGTAAGGTTTGTCCGCGTTGAAGGCATCAATTACGTAGTTTCGATAGCGCCACGCAAGGCCCACCGGGTAATCCGCGGTATCACCCGCTGTGTCGGCGTAGCGCACAATGTCCAGCCAATGTCGTCCCCACCGTTCGCCGTATTGGCGGGAACTCAGAAGGCGCTCAACCACCCTGGCAAAGGCGTTCGTGGAATTGTCCACGGCGAAAGCATCCATCTCCTCAGGAGTCGGAGGAAGGCCGGTGAGGTCGAACGTCGCACGCCGGATCAAGGTGCGTTTGTCAGCGCGAGGAGCGGGTTTGTGGCCTTCCTGCTCAATCTTTGCGATAATAAATGGATCAATGGAAGTGGACGACCACAGAGCGTTCTTCACCGTGGGCACGACTGGATTTTGCACCGGTTTGAAACTCCACCAACTCTTGCTGGCTTTGACTTTCGCGTCCCAGATCGCGTCGTTTGTAACGGATTCCGCTGGCGGTTGGTCGCGCGGATCGGGTGCGCCTTGATTTACCCATGCCACGAAGTCCGCGATGACGTGTTCCGCGAGTTTGGGGCGGCTTTTTGGCATTTCCGCATCGGGAGTTTCATGGTTGATCGCCTGGATCAGCAGGCTCTTTTTTGCATCGCCGGCGATGAGCGCAGGGCCGGAATCGCCACCCTTGAGCAGCCCCTCGCGGAAATCCACGCGCAGCCCGCCTTTTTGTTTCTTCGCACCGTGACACTCATAACACTCGTTGATCAGTGCGGGACGGATGCGTTGCTCGAAGAACTCAAGCTGCTTGGGCGTAAATGGGCCGGAAGTTTCCGCGGCGGAACTCCCGACTCCGAGCGCGACAACAAGAAGGTGAAGCCATCCAAATCGAAACACGCAACGATGCGCGCGGACGTTGGACGATGCTTTCATGTTTCATCTTTTTACACCAAGCATAACCCATCTGTCAGGTTTCAATTTCATCGCGCCGCTTTGAGGGGTACCCTTCAATGCGGTAAGGTTTGGAGTGTGGCCGTCCCCGGCCACAGCTGCGTCGAACGCAATTAAGCCGTTGAAATCCTCTACACCGTCAAGCGTACGGGCCTTGCTGCGCCCGGGACGGGCGCACTCCGCCAAAGTTTTAACGCCAGCGCTCCCAGGCATCACGCCCCGGTTCAGGAGTTCAATGCGCGAACTTTGTTTCGGGGAATTCTCACCCGACTTTCATCACACCTGCATTGAGCCTCTCCTTTGAGACGGCGCGAGTCGCTATGTGCTTGCCAAAGCTGTGGCAGTTGGTGCAGAAGAATGCTGGATCGAAACTCAACTGGAAATCTCGGGGATGCGGGCGTTCGTGGCACAAGGTAATGGAAGTGTTTGCCGAATGCGCGGCTACCCTGAACAACAGGAACGGAGAACATCATCAAGACCATAAACCATCTCCAACACATTGCCGCCATCGTCACCCTATGTGCCGCACTGCCAGTCTGCGCAGCAGACGCCTCCTCGCCGCCGCCGGTGAAAATCATTTTCGACACGGACATCGGAAACGACGTGGACGACGCCCTTGCCCTTGGCCTGCTGCACGCGCTGGCGGATCGTGGCGCTTGTGAATTGCTGGGCGTTACCATCACACGTAGCGACGAACTGGCCGGCCCTTATGTGGATGCCGTCAACACCTTTTATGGCCGGCCCAATCTGCCCATTGGTTTCATCCGCGCCAAACCGGAGACGGATGCCAGCAAGTTTCTGTTGCTGGCGGACGCGCGGGACGGTGAACGGCTGCGGTATCCACATGACCTTAAGCGCAGCAGTGACGCTCCGGATTCATTGCGCCTGCTCCGACAGTTGCTCGTCGCTCAACCGGACGGCAGCGTTGTGATGGTGCAGGTGGGTTACTTTTCCAATTTTGCCGCGCTGCTCGATACGCCAGGCGACGATCTTTCCTCGCTGAAAGGACGCGACCTGATAAAGCAAAAGGTAAAATTGCTGTCCGTGATGGCCGGCGCATTTCAGACCATCGGCGACAACAACCACTATCCTGAGTTCAACGTGTACAAGGATATTCCCGCCGCTCAAAAACTTTCCCGTGACTGGCCCACGCCGATTGTCTGGAGCGGCTTCGAAATCGGCATCGCGTTGCCGTATCCTGCCGTCAGCATCGAGCGCGATTTTCGTTTCGTGACGCATCATCCGCTCGCCGAGGCGTATCAGCTTTACAGCCCCACGCCGCACGAACGCCCGACCTGGGACCTGACCAGCGCTCTCTACGCCGTGCTGCCGGATCGCGGCTTCTTTGGCCTCTCCGAGGCGGGGACAGTCACGGTGGAGGTGGACGGGTTCACGCGCTTCACTCCTCAGGCGAACGGACGCGACCGCTTTCTCAAGCTGGACTCAACACAGGTTGGTCGCGTCCGCGAGGCGCTTGTCCAACTCAGCAGCCAGCCGCCAAAAGCAACGGGCAAATGAAACCGGAAAGCGAAGTTTCGGGCGATCCTGCAAATCGTCTTGTCACCAGCTTCCGCCGTCCGCAGACTTGATTTCATTAACGTGAACAGCAACAGACCGAATGCGCCTTGCCACCATTGATCTTCTGCGAGCGGCTTATGGCCGCCATGCGTTGGGCGCCTTCAATGTTTCCAGCATGGAACAGGTCCACGGCTTGTTTCGCGGAGCGGAGCGGGCTCAAGCGCCGGTCATCGTCCAGTTCACGCGTGTGATGCGGAATTATGCGCATCCCCGGATGCTGGCGGCGATGTTGGAGGCCGCGGAGGGAATTTATCCCGGCGTGGTCTTTGCCTGCCATCACGATCATGGTGATGAGGCGAGTTGCGCGGAGGCGATTGCCTCGGGCGATTACAACTCGGTGATGATTGATGCGTCGCATCATCCGTTCGAGGAAAACGTGGCGATCACGCGGCGCGTTGTGGAGCAGGCCCACGCGCGAGGCATCGCCGTGGAAGCCGAACTGGGTTTGTTGCAGGGCATCGAAGACGAGATGAGCGTGGACGCCAAGGAAGCGATCCTGACCGACCCGGCGCAGGCCGAAGAATTCGTCAGCCGCACCGGGTGCGACAGTCTCGCGGTGGCCATTGGCACGAGTCACGGGGCTTACAAGTTTTCCGGCAAACAAGGTTTGCACTTTGATCGTCTCGCAGAAATCCAGAAACGGCTACCGGGATATCCGCTGGTGCTGCACGGCGGCTCGGCAGTGCCCGTGCGGGAAGTGGAACGGATCAACGCGGCTGGCGGTAAACTGGACGCGTCCGCCAGCGGGGTGGCCGAGAGTGAGTTGCCACGCGCGATCGCGTCGGGCATCACCAAGGTCAACATCGGCACTGATGGTCGGTTGATCTGGACGCGTGTCCATCGCGAGTTCTTCCAGAAGTCGCCGAAGGAATTTGATTTCATGCAACCCGGTAAAACTTACATGGAGGAGTTCGCCGCATTCGTGGCAGCCAAATGCGCCACGCTCGGCGCCGCGGGGCAGGCGGTAGCGTCAGCCATCCTGGCTGACGTAGAGCCGGGCTTCCAGCCCGGCGGAAAAAGCCAAGGCCACCATGAATGACTCGGAGAAATTGGAGCGCCATTACTTCCCGGGCGGTTTATCCGGGCGGCAAGATGCCGCCCTCTACGGCAGGCCGGGAGGCCCGCCGCTACTTTTCAAACCGGTTTCAAAAACCTCCTGAACGATGAAGATGTCAACCGAATCGCCATTACTCGTCCATCCGAAGTCAACACCGGGCGAATATGTTCGCGTGACCCCCGAGACTGCTGGCTGGGAGCACTTGAGTTTCACAGCGCGCACGATGAGCAGGGGCGAAACCTGGCACGGTAACACGGGCCAGTGCGAGTACGGCTTCGTGGTGTTGGGTGGCAGTTGCTCGGTTGAATCCTCACGCGGTTCGTGGCCGAAGATTGGGCGGCGACCGGATGTCTTTCGTGGCATGCCCTACGCACTCTACTTGCCGCGCGAAACCGAATTTACCGTGACCGCGCTTGCGGATGGCGTGGATCTCGCCTGTGGTTGGTGTCGATCCGAGGGAAATCATCCGCCACGGTTGGTGACGCCCGAGCAAGTTGCTGTGGAAATTCGCGGTGGTGGCAATGCAACCCGGCAGATCAACTCGCTGTTCCCGCCCGGCTTTGACTGTCATCGGTTGGTGGCCGTGGAAGTTTACACACCTGCGGGCAGTTCGAGTTCTTATCCGCCGCACAAACATGATGTGCATCGAGTGGACGCCGCAGGCAAATTGCTCGAAGCCGATCTGGAAGAAACTTACTTCTACAAGTTTGATCGACCCAATGGCTACGCCATCCAGCGCGTCTATACCTCGGATAGACGACTCGATGAAGTGATGGTGGCGCGCCACAACGACGTGGTGCTCGTGCCGGAGGGCTACCATCCCGTGGCAGCGGCACACGGCTACCCAACCTACTATCTGAACTTCCTCGCCGGTAGCGCGCAATCGCTCGCCAATGCGGACGATCCAGAGCACGCTTGGATCAAGGAAACGTGGAAGACTTTGGATCCGCGCGTGCCGATGGTGACCATGGACATGGAGAAAACCGCCAACGCGAAGTCGCTTTAGAATATGACCAAATCAACTCCCGCTTTTGACCTCATTACGATGGGCCGATCATCCATTGATCTTTACGCAAATGAGGTTGGCGCGCCCTTCCCGCAAATCAAATCTTTCGCTGCGTATGTCGGCGGTTCGCCGACGAACATCGCGGTCGGCGCGCAGCGCCTGGGGCTGCGAACGGCGGTGCTCACGGCGGTGGGCGAAGATCCGGTGGGCGATTTCATTTTGAATTTCCTCAAGCAGGAAGGAGTGGAAACCAAATTTATCCCTCGCAAACCGGACAGCCGCACTAGCGCGGTGATCCTGGGCATCGAGCCGCCCGACAAATTCCCGCTGGTTTATTACCGCGACAATTGCGCCGACAACCAGCTTTCAATTGATGACGTTCTCAAAATGCCCCTCGCCGATTGTCGCGTGTTTGAGTTTTCCGGCACCGGTCTGAGCCGAGAGCCGAGTCGCAGCGCCAACCTCTTTGCCTCCGAGCAGGCCAAGGCCGCGGGAGCAACCGTGGTGCTCGATCTGGATTTTCGCCCGAACCAATGGCACGACGCCCGTGCCTTCGGGGTCACGGTGCGCGCGGCGTTGCCGCTCGTGGACATCGTGCTCGGCACGGAGGATGAATGCAAAGCTGCCAACCTAACCGATCCAACGCAGGTCAACGTCAGCCATTCGCAAATTTCCGGGGCGCGCGTCGCGGGCGACTTGGAGACTGCCGTCCATGCCATGCAGCGCCACGGTCCCAAACTGATTGTCGTAAAACGCGGCGAGAAGGGCGCCACGCTTTTTCCGTCAGATGGCAAGCCGACCGATGTGCTCGGCTTTCCGGTCGAAGTCTATAACGTCCTCGGCGCTGGTGATGCCTTCGCCTCCGGTTTCATCTACGGCCTCGTGAAGGGTTGGGATTGGTACAAGGCCGCGCGCATGGGCAACGCGGGGGGCGCAATCGTCGTCACGCGGCACGGTTGCGCCAATTTCATGGCCTACGAACAAGAGGCATTAAAATTCATCGAAGAACGCGGCGGTTTTTGATAAATCAAATCCCATGAAGACGAAACGACTTACCACAGCGCAAGCGATCATTCAGTTTCTGATGCACCAACACGTCGAACGCGACGGGCGGCGGCAGCCGTTCTTCGCGGGGTGTCTTGGCATTTTCGGCCACGGATGCATCGCGGGCATCGGCCAGGCGCTGCAACAGTATCCGGCATTCCGTTATTACCAGACGAAAAACGAGCAAGGCTCGGTTCACATCGCCACCGCCTTCGCCAAGATGAATAACCGCCTGCGCACCTTTGCCTGCGTCAGTTCCATTGGCCCCGGGGCGACGAACATGGTGACCGGCGCGGCTACCGCCACCATCAACCGCATTCCCGTGTTGCTCCTGCCCGGCGACATCTTTGCGCGCCGCAACGTCGGCCCGGTACTGCAGCAACTCGAACACCCGTTGTCACAAGACATCTCGGTCAACGATTGTTTCCGGCCCGTTAGCAAATACTGGGACCGCATCAACCGCGCGGACCAGCTCATGAACTCGTTGCCGGAAGTCATGCGGGTGCTTACTTCACAGGCCGAGACCGGCGCGGTGACGCTGGCGTTGCCACAGGATGTGCAGACGGAGGCGTTCGATTATCCCGTGGAACTTTTCGCGGATCGCGTCTGGTATATCCCGCGCCCGGCGCCCGAAGCCACGATGCTAAAGCGAGCCGTCGAATGGATCCGCGCGAGTAAGAGGCCGCTTATCGTCGCGGGTGGTGGCGTGCTTTACAGCGAGGCCCATGCGGCGCTCGCCAAGTTCGCGGAGCTAACGGGCATTCCCGTAGCGGAAACCCAGGCCGGCAAAGGCTCGTTGCGCTATGATCATCCGCAATCACTTGGCGCGATTGGGGCCACCGGCACGCCCGGCGCGAACATCACCGCGCGCGAGGCAGACCTCGTCATCGGCATCGGCACGCGCTACAGCGATTTTACCACGGCCTCAAACACGGCGTTTCAAAACCCGAAGGTTCGTTTCATCAGCATTAACGTGATGGAATTTGATGCATTCAAACGTTCCGCGTTGCCGGTGGTGGCGGATGCGCGGGCGGCCGTGGATGCCTTGAGCAAGGCACTGCGCGGGTGGCAGGTCAGCGGCGCTTACCGTCAGCGGGGACAAAAATTCAACCGCACTTGGGATAAGGAAGTGGAACGCCTTTACAATTTGGACACCGGCCTGCCTGTGAACCAGGGCGCCGTAGTCGGCGCAGTGAATGCCTTTGCGCGTCCGCAGGATGTGGTGATGGGCGCGGCGGGCAGTCTGCCAGGGGATTTACACAAGCTCTGGCGCACCCGCGATCCCAAGGGCTACCACATGGAATATGGTTACTCGTGCATGGGCTATGAAATTGCTGGCGGCTTGGGCGTGAAGATGGCCGCGCCGGATCGCGAGGTGTATGTGATGATCGGCGACGGCTCATGGCTGATGATGACCTCGGAGCTGGTCACCGCGATTCAGGAAGGCTACAAGCTAACGGTCGTGATGCTCAACAATCACGGCTTCCAGAGCATTGGCGGACTGTCGCGTGCAATCGGGAGCGGCGGCTTTGGTACGCGTTACCGGTTTCGAAACGCAAAGACCGCGCAACTTGACGGTGCACCGGTGCCCGTGGATTACGCCGCGAACGCGCGCAGCCTTGGCGCACACGTCATCACCGCGAAGGACATTCTTGAATTGAATGCTGCACTGGCCGAAGCCCGGAAGCAGACGAAGACGACTGTCATCGTGGTTGAAACCAGTCTCGAACAACGCGTGCCCGGCTACGAATCCTGGTGGGACGTATCCATTGCGGAAGTTTCCACCAGTGCCTCCGTCAAAAAGGCGCGCAAGAATTACGAACGCGCCAAAACCAGGGAGCGATATTATCTGTGAAGGCTTGGTTTTGTGGTTATCGCGTAGTGTGGCGCAGTCGAAAGGAAAGGAGCGCGGACCGCCGAGTCCGCGCGTTCCAAAACGGACGCCAGCAATGCGCGGACTCGGCGGTCCGCGCTCCGATAACCCGCAGTGACCCCGCGTCACTTCACCTTTCCAGCCGGAGTATTTTATGAGCACTGCAAAAACTTCCGTCTCTATGATTCCCGTAGCCAATGCGCCCTGTTCCTGGGGAGTGCTTGAATTTGATCTGCCCAGCAAGGCGCTCGGGTATGCCCAGGTCCTGGATGAGATCAAGGCGACGGGTTACACCGGAACCGAGCTGGGCGATTGGGGCTTCATGCCTACCGATCCGGCGAAACTGCGCGGTGAGTTGCAGGCGCGCGGACTGGCCTTGCTCGGTGCGTTTGTGCCCGTGGCGTTTGCGCAAGAATCCGCACACGCGGATGGCGAGGAGCGGGCCGTCAAGACCGCACGCTTGATGGCCGAGGCTGTGGGATCGCATCCGTTCATCGTGCTGGCAGACGATAATGGCAAGGACGCAACGCGGACAAAACTCGCGGGACGCATCCGTTCGGAGCACCGCTTGTCGAAAGAGAAATGGGAAATTTTCAGCAAGGGGGTGGACCGGGTGGCCGACGCAGTTCTTCGCCAGACCGGATTGCGTTGTGTGTTCCACCATCACGGGGCCGGATTTGTCGAGACGCTCCAGGAGATTGAGCAGCTCATGAAGTTGACCGACCCAAAACTTGTCGGGCTTTGTTTTGACACCGGTCATTATCGTTTCGGCGGTGGCGGCGATCCGCTCATGGCTTACCGGCAATTCAAGGACCGCATCTGGCACGTTCACTTCAAGGATTGCAGCCCGGAGGTGCATGAGCAATCGCGTAGGAACGAGTGGAATTATTTTGATTCGCTCAAACATGGAATTTTTTGCGAACTCGGCAAGGGCGACATTGACTTCAAAGCGTTCGCAGATGAACTGAAGCGGGACGGTTACCCGGGCTGGATTGTCGTGGAGCAGGACGTCCTGCCTGGGATGGGCGCGCCCAGGACATTTGCGCAACGCAATCGGGAACATCTGCTGCGCTGCAATCTTTAGAACTAATTTGTGACCACTAAAAACATCAATCTCGGAGTCATTGGCGCCGGAAGAATCGGCAAAATTCACGCGGAGAACCTTGCCACACGCATCACCGGTGCGCGACTGGCCGGCGTGGCGGACGTGAACCTTGCCGCCGCCCAGGAAGTGGCCGGCCAGTTCCACGTTCCTTTGGCCACGGCTGATTATCGTCAGTTGCTGGCCGCGCCCGGCATTGATGCCGTCGCGATTTGCACGGCCACCGACACGCACGCAGAAATTATTCAGGAGGCCGCAGCACGGGGAAAACACATCTTCTGCGAGAAGCCCATTGATCTGGATTTGCAACGTATCCAACAAGCGCTTGATGCTGTCAGCAAAACTGGCGTCAAATTCCAGGTCGGCTTCAACCGCCGCTTCGATCCCAGTTTCGCCAAAGCTCGTGAACTGGTGGCTGCAGGAAAAGTGGGCGCACCTCATTTGGTTCGGATTACCAGCCGCGATCCGGCTCCGCCTCCGCTTTCCTATGTGAAAGTTTCCGGCGGCATCTTCCTCGACATGACGATTCACGACTTCGACATGGTGCGATTTCTCAGCGGCAGCGAGGCGGTTGAAGTTTTCGCGATTGGCGATTCACTTGTGGATCCGGAGATCGGTCGTGCTGGCGATGTGGATACCTGCGTCGTGACTCTCCGTCTGAAGAATGGCGCGTTGGCGACGATTGATAACAGCCGGCGGGCGGTTTATGGCTACGACCAGCGCGTGGAGGTATTTGGCGCGGCGGGCATGGTGGCCGTGGCCAATCGCACGTCTGACAATCACGTCCTGCTCAATGCGGAATCCGTCTCCTCGTCCAAGCCGCAGTATTTTTTCCTGGAACGCTACGCGGAAGCCTACGTTGTGGAGTTGCGCCAGTTTGTTGATTGCATTCAGAACGGAACCACGCCTTCGGTGGGTGGCACAGATGGATTGATGGCTGTTGTGCTGGGCCTCGCGGCTAAAAAGTCACTGCAGGAAAACCGGCCGGTGAAGGTGAGTGAGATTTATTGATCACTCATTTTCGTGGGTCTCATAGCTTCCGTCGCTGTGATCAACAACTTGACCCTCTTGAGGTCCAGTAGATAATCGCGGAGATGAAGCGAGACAACCACTCCGCCGGCAGCAGCCCGACTTTTACCAGATCACTCACGTTCCTCCATGCATCTCCTGCGTTGAAGTTCCTCACTGCGCTCGCGTTGACGCTCGCATTGTTGCCTGCCCAGGCAAAGATGCAGATTGCCTCGGGAGGAATCGCTCGTTGCGTGATCGTGACGCAACCCGGAGCAACACCTGCGGAGCGCACCGCCGCTGAGGAACTGTCTTCGATGCTCAAGCAGATCACCGGGGCGACGTTCGAGACGCGCGAGTTGACGGACAGTGTGCCTGAATCCGCCATCATCGTTGGTTCCGGACCGCTCGTTGTAAAACTTTTTCCAGAAGTTGATCTTTCAAAGTTCGGCGGCGAGGAATACGCCATTCGCACCCAGGACGGGCGGCTTTTGCTGGCCGGTGGTCGTCCGCGTGGGACGCTCTATGCGGTATATCGTTTCCTGCAGGACGAGCTTGGCGTCCGCTACTACGCACCGTGGTTTACGCACATTCCGAAACGAAGCTCGCTGAGTCTCGGCAGGCTGAACTCGCGCGGCAAGCCGGCGTTCGAGTATCGCGATCCATTCTGGTTTCCTGCGTTCGACGGCGACTGGGCGGCGCGCAACGGTTCGACCAGCGCGACGGCGAGACTGAAAGAGAAACACGGCGGGCAAATGATCTACAAAGGATTCGTTCACACGTTTTATCCGCTCGTCCCGCCCGCCCAAAATTTCAAAACGCACCCCGAATGGTTCTCGCTCGTGAAGGGCAAGCGGGTGTCGGAGGGCGCGCAACTTTGCACAACCGATCCGCAGTTGCGCGATTTCATCGTGGACCGTGTGAAGGCATGGCTGCGGGAATCGCCGGATGCCAACATTATTTCCGTTTCACAGAATGATCATGCCGGCGCGTGTGAATGTGAGCGTTGTGCCGCTGTGGACGAGCGCGAGGGCACGCACGCCGGATCGCTGCTGGAACTGGTGAACTACGTCGCGGAAAAAATTGAACCGGAGTTTCCGAACGTGCTGGTGGACACGCTGGCTTATCAATACACGCGCAAAGCACCGAAGACTTTGCGCCCGCGCCGCAACGTGATCATCCGGCTTTGCTCCATCGAGTGCAATTTTGCCAAGCCGCTCACCGACCCGAGCAACGAACTTTTCGCGCGCGACATCCGCGACTGGCATCGGCTCACCGACCGGCTCTACATCTGGGACTACACCACGGACTTCTCACATTACCTGCTGCCGTTTCCGAATTATTACGTGGTTGGACCCAACGTGCGTTTCTTCCATCGCAACGGCGTGGTTGGCTTGTTCGAGCAAGGCGCTTATCAATCGTCCAGCGGCGAGATGTCGGAGTTGCGCGCGTGGGTGCTCGCGCAGTTGCTTTGGAATCCTTATCAGGACGACCACAAGCTGGTTCGCGAATTCGTTGAGGCTTACTACGGCAAACCATCGGCGCGCTTTATTCTCCAGCATCTTGATCTGATCAGCAAAGCGGCGCAGCCTTACTACGTCGGCATTGGCCATCCGGATGCGAGTCCTTATTTGCGCTTCCCGACGTTGGTGAAGGCGGAACAGTTGTGGCAACAGGCCGAGGACGCGGCTCGTGGAAACCCGGATCACGTTTGGCGCGTTCGCCAGGCGCGACTGCCGATCAGCTATCTCTGGTTGTCGCAATGGACCGGTTTGCAGCGCGAGTGTCGTGAACTCGGAGCAAAGTGGCCGATCAATCCCTCCCGCAAGGCTTACGCAGCACAATGGATTGCGACAGTGAACGAACCCGGACCGGTAGGTTGGACACCGATGACGCTGATGCGTGAGGCCGGACAGAAGCCGGCCGACTTTGCAGCCGAAGTTGGCAGCGATCCGGATGAATCGCTGTATGAGCCGGCGAAACGTCATGCGAGTTTGGCGCTGCCGGACGATCTGCCAGCGGAGGATCGCAACCGTGCAATCAGCGTGCAGGATGATCGTGCGATTATTTTCCGAGAAGCAGATCGTGCCAGGCCGGCTGCTGATTCCGCCGCCTCTGACGGTGTCGCGATCCGGATGACCGCCGGTCCCGGCGGCACGCGCGGGGCGATGGAAATACATGGTGGAAAACTTCCGGCTTCCTTCAAACCAGGACGCTACAAGGTTTATTACGTTGTTCGCATCGAGGCTGCGGATGGGGCGAAGCCTGACGCAGCCGCGTTCAGCGCGCGGGTTCACGATGGGCCATTGGGCAAATACATTTCAGAACGTCTGATCAAGGTCTCGGAAACAGCAGCGGGTTATCATTCGTATCTCGTCGGGACGATGGAACTCAGTTCCTATTCGCGTTTGTGGATGGGGCATCCAAACAACGAAGCAGTGAAATCCGTCTGGCTCGATCGCGCCATTCTGGTCCCGGTGAAATAGGGAGGAAATGTCGCAAACAGCAATTAGAACAGGAATCTAACATGTCACAAAACTCAGGACTCAATCGCAGGCAATTCATCAATACCAGCGGCAAGATCGGCTTCGGCCTCGCAGCACTGGGTGGACTCAAGACTTGGGCTGCGTCACCGCGGATCATCGGCGCGAACGAACGCATCCGGCTTGCTGTATGCGGGGTGCGCAAACGCGGCTTCGATCACGTGCGGCTGTTCTCCGAAATCCCGAACGTTTCCATTGAGGCGATTTGTGATATTGACGAGAACGTGTTGCGCGAGCGCGTCGCGAAAATGGAGGAACTCAAACTGCCGAAAGCCCGCACCTACACCGACGTTCGCAAGCTGCTGGAAGATCAGTCCATTGACGCGGTCTGCATCGCCACGCCACATCACTGGCATTCGTTGATTGCGTTTTGGGCGATGCAGGCGGGCAAGGACGTGTATGTCGAAAAGCCGTGCTCGCACAACTGGTGGGAAGGCCGGCAGCTCATTCGCGCGTCGAAGCGTTACAATCGCATCATCCAACATGGCACGCAGACGCGCTCATCCGAGTCGGCCAATGAAGCAATTCAGCAGTTGCACAAGGGCTTGATCGGCGAAGTTTATCTCTCGCGCGGCTTGTGTTTCAAGCGGCGGCCCAGCATCGGGCACACGCTACCCGAGCCGGTGCCGGCCGGTGTGAACTACGATCTGTGGACCGGTCCCGCGCCAGCACATCCGTTCACGAAGAATCGGTTTCACTACAACTGGCACTGGTTCTGGGAATACGGCAACGGCGATCTCGGCAACCAGGGCGTGCATCAAGTGGACATCGCGCGCTGGGGACTCGGCGTCGGCTTTCCGAACAAGGTCACCGCGATGGGCGGCCATTTCGTGAACGATGACGATCAGACCACGCCCAACTCGCTCGTGTGCTCTTTCCAATACGATCTCCCCGGTGGCAAGCGGAAGATGATCGAGTTCGAAGTGCGCCACGGCATCACGAATCGCGAGGCGGACATCGGCACGGAAAAACTCGGCAGCGGTAATCAAGGCCCGAATGTCATCGGCAACATTTTCTACGGCGCAGATGGCTACCTTGCGCTCGGGGATGAAGACACGGCGAACGCCTACCAATTCTGGCTTGGTTCGGAAATGAAAGCCGGCCCGACCGGTCACAAAGGCGGCAGCCGCTATGCCTTCGCGAACTTCATCAAAGCCCTGCGCAGCCGCAAGCAGGAGGACATCGCCTCGACCATTGAGGAAGGCCACATTTCCTGCACGCTCGTGCATCTGGCAAATGCGTCTTATCGCCTTGGCCGCTCGCTGAATTTTGATCCAGTGAAAGAAGAAGTCATCGGCGATGCCCAGGCGAATCGGTTGTTGCGTGACGAGGATCGTGGTTACCGGAAGGGATTCCGCATTCCGGAGCGAATTTGAACCCGACATCTGCAACAGCACTTCGCGAAAGCGGCTAGGGTCATCGCGCTGCGCTGACGCTGCATCGTTTCGGGGGGCATCGTTGACCTTAACCGCTCGCCCGACTAAGTTGTCAGCGTGAGTCACGAGTTGATAGACGAAGTCAGTCTTGAATTGGGTCGCTGTACCGCAGCGCGCCTCCGTCAACAGCCGGAATTACTTCGGCTTGCCCGGGAGAATCTGGACAGTTGGACTCGATTGAATGCCAATGCCCCCGCACTGCTGCGTTGCTATGCGGAATGGCTTGAGATTTTGCATCGCCCGCTGGAGGAGATTTGCCGGCTCTTGAGTTCCGAGAGTGAGGAAGCGCGTCGCCTCCGTCAGAATTCGCCCTTTGCAGGCGTCTTGAGCGCACAGGAGGTCTGGGAATTGAAACAACGTTTCCGCCATGCAACGAGCGCAGCTTGAACACATCATTCGCGCCGCCGCCGGCATTTCAGGGGCGACCGAAATCGTGGTCATCAGCAGCTAGGCCGTGCTGGGCCAGTTTCCTAATGCGCCCGCAGATCTACTGGTTTCCATCGAAGCTGACGTGTTCACCTTCCGCCACCCCGACGATGCCGATTTGATTGATGGATCCATCGGCGAAGGCTCGCCGTTCCATCAGACGTTTGGTTATTACGCGCACGGAGTGGCGGAAACAACCGCCATTCTGCCCGCCGGCTGGAAGATTCGCCTGATCCCGGTGCGCAACCAAAACACCGGCACCGGGTGCGGATTGTGTCTGGAAGTGCATGATCTCGCGGTGGCGAAACTGGCCGCAGGTCGTGAGAAGGATTGTTCGTTCGTTGCTGCACTCTTGCTCAAAAAACTCGCCAACGCCGCAATGGTTGAATCCCGGCTCCGGGAATCATCCTTGTCCGGAGAGCGATTGGAACTGGCGCTGGCCCGGCTCAAACGGCTCACGCCCGGTTGAAGCTGTGGCAACGGGCATCGGTCGGCATGTTTGGGTGCGGTTGCCTTTCACCCTCACTCCATTGCAATAAATCACACAAACTTTTTTGTTCGGTTTCCTTCTTCGGCGGGCTTTTACTGATGATTGAACATGATGGACAGCCAGCAATTGCTCGCCGAATATGCCAGGAACGGCTCGGATGCCGCCTTTCGCGAACTTGTCACCCGCTACGTTGACCTAGTCTATTCCACGGCGCTCCGGCTGGTCGAGGGCGACACGCATCGGGCGGAAGACGTGACGCAAACGGTCTTTGTGGACCTGTCCCGCAAGGCGCAGACGCTGCCTGCGGATGTTCGACTGGGCGGTTGGTTGCACCGGGACGCGTGCCTGGTGACCGGCCACACCCTGCGCGGCGAACGTCGTCGCCAATCCCGCGAAAGGCAGGCTGCCGAAATGAATGCGCTGCAAAACCAATCCGAGGCGGACTTCTCCCTGGTCGCGCCGCTGCTCGACGAAGCCATCAATGAACTGGGTGAAGCGGATCGCACGGCAATCCTGCTCCGCTTTTTTGAACAGCAGGATTTTCGCACGGTGGGCCAGGCGCTGGGCAGCAACGAAGACGCCGCGCGCATGAGAGTGACGCGCGCCTTGGAGAAATTGGAGGAGTTCCTGAAGCGCCGGGGTGTCACGACGAGCGCCACCAGCCTCGGCATGGTGCTCGCGGCCAACGCCGTCCAAGCTGCGCCGGTTGGATTGGCCGTCACGATTTCAACCGCTGTAACCACCGCAACAACAACAATCGCAACCCATACAACTATGCACTGGCTCAACCTTAAATCCGTCACCTCAATTGTCGCCGCCGCCATCGCTGCTGGCACAGCCACACACCTTGTGCAGGAGCGTGAAGCAGATCGTTTGCGCAGTGAAAACCAAAACCTGGTTGCCCAGCAGAATCAGCTCACCGCTGAGCGAGATGCAGCTTTGTCTGCTGCGTCGCAAAGGAACGACGAGATTGAGCAATTCCGAAAAGATAAGAATGAACTGCTGAAACTGCGCGGTGAAATTGGCGGCTTTCGCAAGCAAGTCGTCGAGATTGGAAAATTGCGGGAGGAAAACGAAAGACTCCGCGCCACATCGGCAGGCAAAGTTCAGCCCAGTTCTGAGGCCTTGGTGGAACGCATGGTCATTTACAGAGGCGGCAAGAGTTTTCCAAAAGCAGCTTGGGCGTTCGCCGGTTACGCTGATCCCGAAGCTGCCCTCGCAACTTGGACTTGGGCTATGAACAAAGGCGACAAGAACGCCATGCTCGCCAGTCTCGCACCCGAATCGCAACCCGAATGGCAAAAGTTGTTTGAGGGCCAAAGCGATGACCAAACAGCAAAGCAATTCTCGCAGGGCGCGGAAAAGCTTGCGGGCTACACTCTGCATTCCAGGCAGATGATTCCAGAGAATGAGGCTGTGATCGCGTTCGTCATGGATCTTCCGAATGGCAGCCAGAGCGGCGAGCAGAAGATGAAGGTCAAGAAAATGGGCGAGGATTGGAGGATCGTTGGACCGGCAAAGGAGTAGCAACGTTGCTCCAAGATCGGTGTTAAGATTAAACGCATGAGAACACCAACCCTGTTGCTTGTCGGCTGCCTCGCAACCATTGTTGGAGTCGTTGCCTCTTGCTCTTCGACCAGTGACGGGCGTAGTGTCGGCGAGCATCGCCGTATCGCCGAAGGGTGCATGAACGTGTTGCGCTCTGCGCGCACGAACGAGACGACCATCAGCCCGCTCGACCCGCGGCCCGAATGGATTTTTTCCTATCTTAATTGTTAGGTGTCATTGCGCCATGAAAGTCAGAGGACCACTCGCAATCTGCGCCGTCTTGGCCATCGCGGTTGTGTTTCTTTCTATCCTGCTATTCCAGCCGCCGTCATTCGGCACAACGAATGGCGTATCACTCTACTTGCGGGGATACACCAATACTGCCGGAACAAACATGGCGGTTTTTGAAGTTACGAACCACACCAAGACCCAGTTCGTGTGCTTTGTTGGGCCGCGTGCGAGCGAGGCCAGCAAGAACGGCCGCCCTCTTTTTCACGATACGGGTGCTGCTGCCGCCCCAGGCACATTACCACCTCTTGGAGTGTTTGCGTTTTCTGTTCCGTCGTCACCAGATACGAACCTGTGGCGTGTATCGGTTCAGTTTCAGGAGTTAGATGTGGCGAGGTCGAAGTGGCAGCAGGTGTTTGCTGCCATTTTGAGAGTGATCGGTGTCCACTTGCTCGACGCCAAGACATATCAACTGACCAGCCCGGCGTTCAGCAGAAGTAACGAGCAATATGACACCTATTGAACGGGTCAGTCTGGAATATTGGCACAAAACTCTTTGGTATACGAGACGTTTGAATGTGCGAGAAATGAAGCGGCATCAATGCCGCGCCCCTGCCGCGTTTCGCCGTTTTCTCCACTGCATCGTTCAACCTTAAAAACTGTGGTAGGCCTCGCGCAGTAGTTAGATGTTCTTGATATTCGCCGCGACTCTGGCTGGCAGCGTCGTCTGCGCGTCGCCTATGGCGAAGCCGTGGAGGGCGAACACCTGCGGGTCAATCTTGCGCCAGAGATTGGTGTCTTGGTCTTCCCAGCCGCACAGGTTCTGGACGATCAGCGTTTGGGGGGCCGATGCGCGCCCGCAGCCACTTGAGCCACACGGCCTCCGGACTTTCGCTTTCTGGAGCAGGCGATGGCTTGCTTTGAAATCAGATTTGGCGTAGGAAATAGCCATGAGTGTGACCGGAAAAATCGTCAATGGCTCGATCGTCCTGCCGCCGGGAACAAAACTCCCGGAGGGCGCGGAAGTCAGGGTTGAAACCATCGCCACTGAGGATCCGTTCCTCGCGGCGGTGGAACGACTCGCCAAGCCGCGTCCGCATCTGCCCAAGGATTACGCGCTCAACCACGGCCACTATCTGCGTGGCGAACCGAAGAAATGACGACGGTCTTTGCCGACACCGAGTTTGGCGACGCTTACTGCCACCCGAACGACCGCGCGGATTTCGTGTCCCTCTACCGCTCGCTACTCAATCACCCCCGCGTCAAAATCATTCCTGCCGACACGCGTCTTTTTCAGCGCGGCGTGGATTTCTTCGAGCAGCGGCCGGACAAGGAGTGGTCGTTGACGGACTGCTTGTCGTTTTTGATCATGCGCGACGAGGGGATCACTCAAGCTCTCACCGGTGACAAACATTTCGAGCAGGCAGGTTTCGCCGCTCTGCTCAAATGATGCGTGATTCTTTGAGACTCCTTACGTCGTTTCCTACAACTTCAGGTGCTGCTTCACCCAGGCCAGCGCGTCGGGCACGTAGATGTCTCCCAACTGATGTCCCCGGTCATACCAGATGATTTTCGTGTTCGGGGTTTCGATATATTGGTGGTAGGACGCCTCAACCTTTTCGGCGATGCCCAGTCCGTCTTTGCGGCCCATGAGCATGAGGAACGGCCGGTTGCCAATGCCCCAAGTGTAATCCACCGGTGACGCGGGGCCGTAGCCGATGCTGAGCAGCGGCGGCACAACCGCCACGGCCATCGTGATGCGTGGTTCGACGGAGAGCAGATAGAACGAATCCATCCCACCCATGCTGTAGCCCAGCAGCCCGACGCCGTTGGTGTTCACGAGGCCGCGTTCGTAGATGAAATCCAGCGCGCGGCGATAGTCCTTCACCGTCTGAATGGAAACCTCGGCATAAGTGAAATAGCCGCGTCGGCTCGGGGCTTTGGGATCGTCGTAAGGGTTCACGTGCTGGTAATCAATCTCGTTGCTGCGCTCGCCGTGCGTTGCCGCGTCCAAAGCAAGGATCGCGTAGCCGGCGTCCACCAGCGCCTTCCTCATGATGCCGCCGTTGATGTAATTGTCGTCGTGATACCAGTCATCTTTGCCGCCAGACCAGCCGTGCAGCAAGAGCACGAGCCGCCACGGTTGCTGATTCGTGCTGGGAAACTCGATGAAGCCCGGCACGAGAAAACCCTGCGCGCCGCGAAACACAAATTTCTGTTTCAGCCTGCCGTCCTGTTTCCATTCCTGGACGAACCGGCCTTCGAGCGGGATGGACTTGTCGTAGTCAAAGAAAGGCAGCCGCGCTTTGAAGGCTTCCTCGCTGATGCGCGGGTAGGCGTTGGTGTCGGCGGCGTGGGCTTGAAGGCCTGCGGTCGCGATGCAACAGCAAACGAGCGCAAAACACCATGAATAGATGCGGCTCTGGAGTCGTTTCCCCGATCGAACTGGTTTAGTCATGAGCAAAAGCTAATGACGATGGATCGGAATCGCAATCGAGGATGTGTTCGGATTGCTTTTTCATTTGCGCCCGGCCTACGATGATCAGGATTTGCGAGTGCGCGACCTTGTGACTTCCATTTTTGAAAAATTTAATCGCCACCTCTCCAGCCGCGCGAGGTCATGCCCGCTCGTCGGTGACCCTTGGCATCCGAGCTGCCGAACTCATCAGAATTCCGACAACACCAAAGACCACTTTTCAATTCCAACACAGGAGACCATGTGAGCAAAGCGACCGGATTTCTAAATAAAACCATCGTGCCGGTCTTGACGGCCCTGAGCGAGAACACCTATCTGTCCGCAATCCGCGCCGGGATGGTGTCGGTCGTGCCGCTGACAATCATTGGCGGGCTTTTCATGATCGTGGCTTTCATGCCGATCACCTGGGGTTCTGCAAAGCTGTCTGTCGGGGATTTCAAAGACCTGCCCTCTTTCGCAAAGAAGCTAAAGCAGCCATCCGACGCCGTGTCCACGTTTATCAGCGGAGGATTATCCGTTGAATCCAAGCAAGCCTTGAGTCAGTACGAACCATCGGGTCCTCCCTCCTCTCAGTTGGAGACAAGTTTGTTGAAAGATCTCAATGCGATCATCCAAGGTCCGTCCCTTCACGATGAACAACGCTTCTCAGGAGTCGGTTTGCGAGACGTGACCAAGCAACTCTTGGAACGCAAGCCCCAAGGAAACGATCTGGCTCGTCTCAACCGGTTGCTCCTTGAGGACGCGTACCCACCAGAAATACCAAAGAAAGTTACCGGGTGGGATATTTTGATCGCCCCCTATCTTCAGATTTTGCAAATCCCGGTGACCGCCACCTTCGGCATGCTTGCGGTATTCGTGTGCTTCGCGGTCAGCTATGACCTTGGGAAACAACTAAAGCAGGAAGCCATTGTCAGTGCTTCGATGGCCACCGCCATCTTCCTGATGATCTCGCTCAAGTTGGAGGATTTGACGCTGATCACGGAAAACCTCGGCTCGAAAGGGATGTTTACTGCGATCATCGTTGCGCTGGTGTCTGTACGTGTTCAGAAATTCTTTACCGACAAGAATCTCGTCATCAAGATGCCGGCCAATGTCCCGGCGGTCGTCTATGAATCATTTCTTTCGCTCAGTCCGCTATGTTTCCTCATCTTCGTGTTCTGGCTGGTCCGTTTCGTGGTGGGTGTGGATATTGACCACGTAGTACAAACCGCTTTCAAGCCTTTGGTTTTCGCGTTGAATACGTTGCCTGGTATTTTGGTGTATGCATTCCTCGTCACGATGCTGTGGTCCGTGGGTATCAATGGCGACAACGCGGTGGATGCGATCGTCGCACCCATCTTTCTTCAATACTTGGCGGAAAACGTTACGGCCATGACGGCAGGGCAACCATTGCCATACATCACGGCGTACGGGTTCTTTACCACGTTCGTGAATGTTGGCGGCACAGGGGCTACCATCGCGCTCGCGCTTGTCCTGTGGAATTCAAAGGAGCCTGGTTTCCGCAAGGTAAGCCGCATCTCGCTGCCGACGCAGATTTTCCAGATCAACGAACCCATCTTCTTTGGTATTCCCATCGTGCTGAATCCAATCTTCATGGCTCCGTATATTCTCAACGCCTTGATCCTGACCACCTGCAGCTATCTGCTCATGCACTGGCATTTGATCAACAAGCCATTCGTCAATGTCCCTTGGACCACGCCGCCGATCATTGGGCACTATCTGGTTTCCGGTGGGGACTGGCGTGCTGCGGTCTGGGGTGCGGTCTCGATTCTCATCGCGATGGCGGTTTACTATCCATTTGCCAAGGCTGCCGAACGCCAGCGCTTGAAGGCCGAGGCTGAAGGCAAGGCGCATGAATAGTGTTACGCCACTCCGATCTACTGGCGACGATTCACAATATGATCCGTCGCCGGACAAACGACCCAATATGAACTGCTCCACTGCTGCAAGAAATCGCAACTACCTCAGGAATGGATTCCGACGCTGCTGGGTTGCTCCTGTTGGCCGGGCTTTCGCCGCAATCTTTTTGTTCGCCGTTGTGCTGACCCAGTCACTCCACGCTGTCGAATCTGTTCGCCTCAATCCCTATCCGCAAAAGCTGACGACATTCTACAGACTGAATGACTCAGCCTTGCCGTCCGCACTTCGTTCGAATGTCGTGCCGTTGCCAGTCGGCAACCTGACCGCCACGGCCCGTGCCACAGATGGCGCGTTCTGGCTCGGTACAACGCAGGGTTTGATGAGGCTCGATTTTTCCGCACCTGAGCGGGATGTCCGCCAATTCTTTGGCGGTCGTCGTTATCTACCGGACGATCAGGTCAGGCAGCTCGTGGCGGACGGGCAGGGCGGAGTTTGGGTGCGCACGGATACCGGTGCTTCGCATATCGAACTCAAACCCATGACGCTGGTGCAGAAGGCCGAGCATTTCGAGCAACGCGTCCGCGCACGGCATGATCGCTACGGACTTGTGGCCACGTCCAATTTGCGGGTCGCAGGGGATGTTTCGAGCAATCAGCAAAGGGACGATGACAACGATGGTCTATGGACTGCGATGTACGCGGCGGCGGAATGTTTTCGTTATGCAGAAACGAAATCCCCGGAAGCGCTCGCGAATGCCCAAAAATCCATCGAGGCAATTTTATTCCTCGAAGAGGTCGCGGGACGGCGCGGTTTTCCGGCGCGTTCGTACATCCGCAAGGGCGATCCGATGCCCGGCGGCGGCGAGTGGCACTGGACGAAGGACGGGCAGTATTACTGGAAGGCAGACACCAGTTCCGACGAGATTGTTGGCCACTTTTTTATCTTCGGTATCGCTTACGATTTGTTGCCGGATGAACCTTTGAAGCGGCGCATTGTTGAAACCTGCAAGCGGATCATGGATCACATCATTGATCATGGTTATTACCTTGTGGACCTGGACGGCAAACCCACGCGCTGGGGTTATTGGGCTCCGGAGGCGTTGATGCGCGATCCAGAAGAACGAGCCCTCAACAGCATGCAATTGCTCAGTTTCTTGAAAACCGCTGCGCACGTGACGGGAGACGCCCGTTACGAAAAGGAATATCAGAAGGTCGCGAAAGAGTTGAACTATGCCGACTGGCTCACGCGCGTAAATGAGTTTCGTACCGAGATGAATTACTCGGATGAAGAACTTGCGATGCTGCCTTACTACGGATTGTTTCAATATGAAAAAGATCCCGCCTTGTTGAAGGCCTATCGGCGCGGAGTGGACGAGTGGTGGAAGAACATCCAGCGCGAGGATTGCCCGTTGTGGACTTTTATCTATCTCACGGGTCAGCCCGAGGCCAATGTGGACCTGCTTTCCGCCGCCCGGACACTTTACCGGATGCCGATGGACACCATCGAATGGAGCGCGAAGAACTCGCATCGTGCGGACATAAAATGGTCGCCAGTGCAGGATCGTTTCGGGCGTAGGGAAGCACTCACATTGTTGCCGCCGGACGAGCGGCCCGTCATGAAGTGGAACGGTAACCCGTTCGTTTTGGATGGCGGTTCAGGTGGTCATCGCGAAGACGATGGTGCGGCGTTTCTTCTGCCATACTGGATGGGCCGTCACCACAAGTTCCTCC
The DNA here is from genome assembly GCA_013140495.1 of Verrucomicrobiota bacterium. Taxonomy (GTDB): domain Bacteria; phylum Verrucomicrobiota; class Verrucomicrobiia; order Limisphaerales; family JADLHS01; genus JADLHS01. The sequence goes on along the minus strand of JABFSR010000032.1, from coordinate 4,043 downwards.
TTGGTGAGTGATATCGAAGCCGTGCGCTCGCTTGATTGGCGGCCTGCTTGGTGGGCAAATCCGTAGTTACGCGTGGGACACTGTCATGCTGGGTTTCAAAATGCTTTTGGAGTGCGCTCGTCCTCGGGCGCAGGAATGTTGCAAGCAGGGGTGGTGTGGAATGTTCGTGTGCGTCTGCAATGTTCTCATCGCTGTGGCCGGGGACGGCCATCTCCGCATATTGAAGATGCACCTTGGCAATTGTTCCCTTGAACTCGCGGGCACACATTGAAATGATGTGGTCATCATGAACCGTCGTGAGTTACTTGATCTTTATTATTTGGAGGCGCGCGCCAAGCTCATTGACGTGGCAGCTTTTCTGGATCGCCTGGATCGCGCGGAAGGCGAACCTGATTTCCGGCTTGCCGCGTTCAAACAGGCGCTCGGCGAGGTTCAAAACGAAAAAGTTCCGCGCGCCGAGCGTGTGCTTGCCTGCCTGAGCGATCCAACGGTTGACCCCATCCCTGTTGCAACCACCAAGGCTGCCTGTGGAGCATGGCCGGGAAAATAATTTACCATGAGATATATCGAGCCTCACGCGCACATGGTCAGTCGTGTTACGAATGACTATCAGGACATGGTTCTTGCTGGTTGTGCTGCTGTCTGCGAGCCGGCGTTCTGGGCCGGCTTTGACCGTAGTTCGGCGGATGGTTTTTACGATTACTTCTGCCAGTTGACTGAACACGAGCCACGGCGGGCGGCTAAGTTTGGCCTGCCTCATTTCTGCTGGCTCTGCATCAATCCCAAGGAATCTGAGGATGTCAAACTTGCGAGTGATGTCATTTCCATCATACCCAAATTTCTCGAAAAGCAAAACGTCCTTGGCATTGGCGAGATTGGCTTGAACAAGAATTCGCGCAACGAAATCAAGGTGCTCGAAATGCACGTGGACCTCGCTGCGCGGCACGATCAACTCATTCTCGTTCATACTCCGCATCTCGAAGACAAGCTCAAGGGCACCCGGCTCATCCTTGATGTCCTGCGCGCCGACTCGCGGATAAAACCCGGGCGCTGTTTGATTGATCACGTTGAAGAGCACACGGTGAAAATGGTTTTGGACGGCGGCTTCTGGGGCGGCATGACTCTGTATCCGGAAACCAAATGCACAGCAGCCCGCGCCGTGGACATGATCGAATTATACAGCGCCGAGCGGCTTTGGATGAACAGCGCGTGCGATTGGGGCGTGAGCGTGCCGCTGGCGATTCCACTGGCTGCACTGGAATTGAGGAGGCGTGGTCACAGCGCCGAGGCGATTGACCGGTTGATTTACCAGAATCCGAAACGTTTCCTCAGTCAGAGTCCCAAATTCAAATTGATAGAGGCGACGATATGATCTGTCGCAATGTTGTTGTGGTCCCGGGCGTGGCGGCGACGTCTCGTCGCCGTTGCGTAGAAGCGACGCCCCCGTCGCTTGTTGATGTTTTCGCGAACGGCACTCCGAATAATTCCGGCGACGGTGGCGTCGCCGCCACACCGAAGCGACGGGGCGTTGCTTCTACTGCCGCATGATTCTCAAACACGGCTTACATCTCGCCTACTGCACCAACGTTCATCGAGGGGAGACATGGGCAGAAACCTTCGATTCGCTGAACACCCACACATTGCGCGTCAAGGAACGCGTCATGCCGAACGGACGGTACGCCATCGGTCTCCGTTTAAGCGAGCTCGCGTCGCGTGAGTTGTCAGACCCGCAAACGATGCTCGTGTTTCAGCGCTGGCTCGATCAGCACGATTGCTACGTTTTTACGATCAACGGATTTCCCTTCGGCCAGTTTCACGGCACGCGTGTGAAGGAGAATGTTTACAGGCCGGACTGGACCGAAACGAGCAGGCTCGATTACACCACGCGCCTGTTCGACCTGCTCGCCCTATTGCTCCCGCCTGATGTGGAAGGCAGCGTGAGTACCTCGCCCGGATCGTTCAAGGAATTCATCACTGCGCCGGAACAGGAGCGCGCCATGCGTGACAATCTCTGGCGTTGTGTGGATCACATCTCAAAATTGAGCGAGCGCACCGGGCGACGGTTGCACCTTGGGCTGGAGCCCGAGCCGCTTTGTTATATTGAAAACAGCAACGAAACAATCCGGCTGTTCAATCAACTTCGCGAAGATCGTCCCGGGGATGCGCGGCTTAATGCTCACCTCGGTGTGAACTACGATACGTGTCATTTTGCCATTGAGTTCGAGGAGCCTGCGGACGCCGTGAATCAATTCCGCCAGCACGACATCCGGTTCAGCAAAATTCACCTGAGCAACGCGATCAAGCTGCGTCCCACTCCAGCCGCACTCCATCGGCTCGCCGCGTTTGCCGAGGATGTATATCTCCATCAAGTCATCATCCGCCATGCTGATGGTGCATTGACCCGGTTTCGCGATCTTGCTCCTGCGTTGCAGAGTCCGTTGGCCGGTGCGCCCCACGCCGGCGATGAGTGGCGCGTTCATTTTCATGTTCCGCTGCACAGCGAGCTTGGGGATGGTTTCAACTCCACCTCCGATCACGTTCTTGGTCTCCTCAAGACGCTTGAGGTTCAACCTACTCTCTGCTCGCATCTGGAAATGGAAACTTACACCTGGGCCGTGATGCCGGAGAATCTCCGAAACCGCGACGTGACGGATCAAATCGTGGCCGAATACGATTGGACATTGAGGCAGCTTCGCGCTCACCGTCTGGCTTGAGTATGCCGCGCTCTCACGGTCAACTGCGTACGTTTCTGGTGCTGGGCCGGGTTTCAAACCTCCCAACGGTCTGGTCGAATTGTCTCGCGGCATGGCTGCTGAACGGCGGTCAATCGTGGAATAACTTCCACGTTCTCTGCATCGGCGCGACGTCGCTTTACATTGGCGGAATGTTTCTCAACGATGCTTGTGATGCGGAGTTTGACCGGCAGTTTCGCAAGGAGCGTCCCATTCCTTCAGGCCAGATAACTTTGCGCTCCGTCTGGCTGGGTGGAACAACTCTGCTGCTGCTCGGTTGGTTGCTGATGCTGATGCTTGGATTGTCAGTCGGTTTGATTGCGTTGCTGCTCGTTGGCGCAATCATCCTCTACGATGTGCTTCACAAGCGGACTGTCTTTGCGCCTGTGATCATGGCAGCGTGTCGTTTCCTGCTCTATCTGGTCGCGGCCTCGGCCACGCTTCGTTCGGTGAATGATGCTGTCGTCTGGCACGGGCTGGCGTTGGCAGCCTATATCACTGGCTTGAGCTGTCTGGCCCGCGAAGAGAGCGGGCGGAAGATTGTAATTCCATGGCCGCTCTTGCTGTTGCTCGCCCCGCTTGTAGTGATTTTGAAATTCAACACCTTTCGTAGCGAGATATCGTTGGCGGTATCAGTAATTCAGCTTGGGTGGCTGTTCTGGTGTTTGCACGGAATATGGAACAAAGTTTTCAATATTGCCGGTAATGGGCGCGCTACGCAAGACATCGGCAAGAGTGTCGCCGGTCTGCTCGCTGGAATCGTCCTCGTGGACTGTTCCGCAGTGCCGCAAATGTCGCTTCAATACTATCTCGTATTCGCCGGTTTGTTCGTGTTCGCCCTTATTTTGCAAAGAAAGATTCCGGCGACCTGATGCTGTCTGCTCTTGCGCGTGCGAAGACGCTTCTGGGAAACTAAGGGAGCTTTGACGCATGGATTTAATCGAACGCACCATACAAGTGAGCTGGCAACACCGTGTGCTCTTCACCGATCACGTCTTTGATCCCGCCAACTTCACCTTGCGCGACAACCTGAGCAGGGATGAACAAGGTTCGCCCCGACGGGCGTTGGTGGTGGTGGATGAAGCGCTCGCGACCGCTCAACCGGAATTGAGTCAGGCGATAGAAGCCTATTTCAAAGCAAATCCAATTTCCGCCACGCTGGTCTGTCCGCCGATGATCTGCAAGGGCGGCGAACAAACCAAGGCTTCGTGGTCCTCCGTTTCTGAAATTCACGCTGCGATTGATCGGCATCACATAGATCGCCATTCGTATCTCATCGCGGTCGGCGGTGGGGCGTTGCTGGATATGGCG
>JABFSR010000155.1 GCA_013140495.1 Verrucomicrobiota bacterium | reverse complement strand
ATTTGGAGACCGTCTGTCATTACCAGTCGCACTACGTCGGTCATCCGACGCGGCATATTCATGGGATTGAGATGAACACCGGTGCACTGGGTCATGGTTTGCCCATCTGCATCGGCATGGCGCTCGCGGACAAAATGGATTCCGCTTCGTATCGCGTTTTCACATTGCTCGGCGACGGCGAACTTGCCGAAGGTTCAAACTGGGAAGCCGCGCTTGCCGCCGCGCATTACAGGTTGGACAACCTCACCGCCATCATTGACCACAACACGCTCCAGATCACCGGTCACACCCGTGATGTGATGAGCAACGAACCGCTCGAAGAAAAATGGCGCGCGTTCGGCTGGGCTGTGAAGGTCGTGAACGGCCACGATTATGCCGCACTCACCAAGGCGCTAACCGACCCGCCCGAGCCTGGCAAACCCACCTGCGTCATTGCCAACACCACGAAAGGCAAAGGCGTGAGTTTTATGGAAAACGTCGCCAAGTGGCATCACGGCGTGCCGAGTGCCGAGGAATTGAAACAGGCGTTGACCGAGTTGAATGAAGCCGAGGCTAAATTGAAAGAGATTCATCCATGATTTCTACTTCACGCAAGATTCGACTTGTGCCGAAGTTCAATCCCACCTCCAGCCCAAGGTTGCGAGGCACGAGCTACCTTGGGAAAGCAGCGCACGAAGCAGCCAACCCCAACGGGGTTGTGTCCCTCACAACGCGTCGCCGCCACAACCCCGTTGGGGTTGAGAACATTTTGGGATCAGTTACCCAGGGTAGCTCGTTCCTCGCAACCCAGGGCTGTGTGACTGAATCCCGTTGGGATTGCGAAGCTGGCACGGAAGCCGTTTTTTCCGCATGAGCGCGCCCGCACCATCCATGTTCACGCCTGCCGCGAAGTCGATGGCGGAAAAGCTCGGCCTGAAAATGGGTCGCGCCAACCTCGATGTATTCGCCGCCACGCTCGAAGAACTCGCGAAGGCGAATCCGAACATCGTTGCTGTCACCAGCGATTCACGCGGCTCCGGCAAACTCGCGCCATTTGGCAAGGCATTGCCAAAGCAGATCGTCGAAGTCGGCATTGCAGAACAAAACCTCGTCGGCATCACAGCGGGCCTCGCTGCGTGTGGGAAGAAATCATTCGGAGTTTCGCCGGGGTGTTTCCTCACTGCACGTTCACTGGAGCAAATCAAGAACGATGTTTGTTACTCGAATGTTCCCGCGGTGCTTATCGGCATCAGTTCAGGCGTGAGCTACGGCGCGCTCGGCACCACTCATCATTCGCTGCACGACCTCGCCGTGCTCCGCGCGATCAACAATCTCACCATCCTCGTTCCGGCGGACAACTTCGAGACACGCGAAGCCATCCGTTTTGCGGCGAAGGCCACCAAACCTGTGTTCCTTCGCTTCGGCAAAGCCGTAATGTATGGACTGCACAAGCCAGACACGAAATTTGAAGTCGGCAAGGCCATCACGTTGCGCGAGGGCAATGATATGGCGTTCATCGCCACGGGCGAAACGGTGGTTCACGCACTGCTCGCCGCCGGGCAACTCGTTGAGCGCGGTTTGAATTGTCGCGTTCTCTCAATGCACACCATTAAGCCACTTGATACGGAAGCCATCTTGAAAGCCGGTCGCGAATGTCGTGCGGTCATCACGGTGGAGGAACACATGGTTCACGGTGGCCTCGGCGAAGCGTGCGCGGCAGTGCTGATGCAGGCTGGAGTGAGCAAGCCCTTTCGCATCGTCGGCATCCCGGACGAAGAAACCGTCACTGGTGCGCAGGCGGACATCTTCCGGCATTACGGCATTTCGATCGAGAGTTTGAGTGAAACTGCGGCAAAACTTTTGAAGTGACGCATGAGTCTGATTCTTGCCATTGACCAAAGCACTTCCGCAACGAAGGCGATTCTATTCGATGCGAAGGGCAAGGTGCTGGACAAGTCGTCGCTAGAACACCGGCAGATTTATCCACAGCCGGGCTGGGTTGAGCACGACGCAGAAGAAATCTGGCGAAACGTGCTCACCGTAATCGGCGACATCTCAAGGCGGAATCGGAATAAGCTCTCCCAAATTGTCGGCTTGAGCATCACGAACCAGCGCGAAACAGTCCTCGTGTTTGATCGAAAGACCGGCAAGCCGTTGCACAATGCCATCGTCTGGCAGGACCGGCGTGGCGATTCCATTTGCAACAAACTCGTCACGCAAGGGCACGCACCGGGCGTGGTGCGCAAGACCGGACTGAAGATTGATGCCTATTTCTCCGCGTCAAAGCTTCGTTGGCTCATTGAGAACAAGCCCCCCATCGCGGCCAAGCTCAAGAGTGGTAATGCCGTCATCGGCACGATTGACGCGTATCTCATTTACCTGCTCACGGGCGGAAAAGTTTTCGCTACGGACTTCACCAACGCCAGTCGGACGCTGTTGTTCGACATCGGCAAACTGCGATGGGATGAAAAACTGTGCGCGTTGTTCAAAGTGCCGTTGTGTTCATTGCCCGAAGTGCGTGAGAGTGCGACGCACTTCGGCACGACTACCGCCTGTGGACTCTTGCCGAAACACATTCCCATCGTTGGCGTGATGGGCGATTCGCAGGCGTCGCTGTTCGCCCAACGCTGTTACCAGCCCGGCATGGCGAAGGCCACGCTCGGCACGGGCACGAGCGTGTTGCTCAACATCGGCGACAAGTTACGCGTTTCGGAAAAGGGTGCAGTCACCGCGTTGGCGTGGGTCTGGCAAGGCAAACCAACTTACGCGTTCGAGGGAATCATCAATTTCTCCGCTGCAACAATTGAGTGGCTGAAGAACCAACTCGGCTTGATCCAAAGCGCAAACCAGGTCGAGAAACTGGCGTTGAGCGTCAAAGACAACGGAGGCGTGTATCTCGTTCCGGCGTTCGCTGGGTTGAGCGCGCCGTATTGGTCGCCGGACGCGCGTGCAGCCATCGTTGGAATGACGGCGCACACGAGCAAAGCACACATTGTCCGCGCTGCGCAGGAAGCCATCGCCTATCAGATCCGCGACGTGCTGGATATGATGCAGGTGGGGAGCAACCACACTTTGCAAAGTGTGGAAGTGGACGGTGGTCCGACACGGAACAAGTTCCTCATGCAATTCACCGCCGATGTGACACGTGTGCAACTGAAGGTTTCCAACGCTCCCGAAAGTTCGGCGTGGGGTGCGGCGATGAATGGGCTTCTTGGTCTCGGCGTTCGCGACTCACTTGATGAATTGTCGGCACTGCCACGCGACCGGAAAACTTTCCGCCCAAAAATGAATCCCAACCAAGCCGCACGACTCCTGGCCGGCTGGCACGCGGCGGTGAAGCGCGTGTTGTAAAACCACGAGCATTTTGAATTTCACTTTGAACCGAAAAACAGAAAGTATCGAAACATGAAAACAACCCTCCTCGCCCTCACGGTGGCTGCAACTTTGTCCGACCAAACCACCACCTCCATTGCTGCCGACCAAACTCCGGCCAAACAAAAAATCGCCGTCGTCATCTCGACGTTGAACAACCCGTGGTTCGTGGTGCTGGGAGAAACCGCCAAGGCGCGCGCGATTGAACTCGGCTATGACGCAACAGTTTTTGATTCACAAAACGACACCGCAAAGGAGGCGTCGCACTTTGAGAACCTGATCGCCGGTGGTTACAAGGCGGTGCTGTTCAATCCAACCGATGCGAACGGATCAGTCGCAAACGTGCAGAAGGCGAAGGCGGCGGGTGTGCCGGTGTTCTGCATTGATCGCGAGATCAACTCCACCAACGTGGCCACGGCGCAGATGTTATCGGACAATTACTCCGGGTGCGTCGCGCTCGGGCTGCATTTCGTAAAGGTCGTCGGCAAGGAAGGCAAATACGCGGAGCTGCTCGGGCTCGTTGGGGACAACAACACATGGAATCGCTCGAAGGGGTTTCACAGCGTGGTGGATCGGTTTCCTGGGTTGAAGATGGTCGCACAACAGAGCGCGGACTTTGATCGTGCAAAAGGCTTGGAGGTATTTGAGTCTATTTTACAGAAGAATCCGGACATCAAGGCCGTGTTCTGTGGCAACGATGCGATGGCAATGGGCGCCTATCAGGCGCTGGTCGCCGCGGGCAAGGCGGACCATGTGAAAGTGTTCGGCTTCGACGGCGCGGATGACGTGGTAAAGTTGATCGCCGAAAAGAAGATCGCTGCCACGGGAATGCAGTTCCCGAAAGTGATGGCTCAAAAGGCCGCAGAGTTTGCTGACGAATACATCAAAGGCAAACGAGACTTTCAGCAGAAGATTCCCGTGAAAGTGGAACTCGTGACGCCGGAGAACGTCAGCAAGTATGGGGACTACGGGAAGAAGTGACGGCGCTTGTGAGACGACACCGCCCAGTGTAGCTTTGCCCGCGCATGAAACCAATTGTAAATCTGGAAGAGACGCCTGGAAAAGTGGTGGGGCGGCGGCTCACCGGTGATTACAGCCGGCTGGTTTCAAACGCGAAGAGCCTGATGCCGCGTCTGCCGTTTCCCAAAGGCGCGTTCCGTTTCCACAGCCACGAAGAGGCAGATGCATGGATGGACAAACACATACTTCAGGGAGCGATCAGGAAAGCCCGCGCCCGCCAGAACCAAGCGACTTGAGCCGGCTCTGCGCGGAGTTGAACCGTCTGGGCGCACGCTACGTCGTTGTGGGCGGTTGGGCGATCATCCAGTCCGGTTACCCTCGCTTCACCACGGACATTGATCTGCTGGTGGATACGACAATGGATAACGAAGCGCGCGTGTTCGAAGCCTTGCGCAGCCTCCCGGACAAAGCCGTCAACGAACTCTCACCGGGCGACATTGAAAAATTCACCGTCGTACGTGTGGCCGATGAAGTGTTGGTGGATTTGATGAAAAGCGGCTGCGGAGTGGATTACGCTGAGGCAATAAAGGACGCGGAGTTTCACGAGATTGACGGCATACGGATTCCCTTCGCATCCCCGCTGACCCTTTGGCGCATGAAACAGACGCATCGCGACAAGGACGTCCCTGACCGCTTGTTTTTGCGGATGCTGCTTGAATCGCAGGGCATCAAAGTCGAATCAGCGGAATCAGCGTCTGAACCGGTGGAGGCGCTGACCCGGTGGATCAAAAGGCTGTTCGGCAAATGAAACGCCTTGTCGGCACGCTCGTCGGAGTCGCCCTCGGCGTTACGGTGTGCTGGATCTTCCCGCTTTTCTACGTCGTGCCACTGGAACGGGCGGCAAAGGAAAAAGCCGCCACCGCTTTTAATCCGACCGAATTCGCGGACAATTTTTGGCACGAACAGTTGACCAAATCACTGGACAAGGCCGTGAAGGCGGAGGTGTTGTTGCCTGCCATTCAAACCAGCACGGCTGAGGCTCGAAGGAGATTCTCCCGCAGCATGGGTGTGAGCGAGAGCTACACTTACTTCATTTCCGGCATTGGCCGTGTGGTGGCAACGAGTGATGACGAAGTCTCGCTCGCGATAAGTTCCGGCTCAACAAACGCGGAGGTCTCGCTGCAAATTGGCCTGCTCTTCAGCAATGCGGTACGCGACGGCACGGGCTTGTTGAACGTGAACGATTATCCGAACTCGCAGGACTTCAACGCGATTTCAGAGGCGTTGAATCGCCTCGTTGAGACGCGGGTGCAACCAAAGCTTCGCGAGCAGGCGAAGGTCGGTGCGACGGTGCGCTTCGTCGGCTGCGCAGAAGTGAATGACGAGGCCGCCGATCTCAAGCCGCTCAAAATTGTTCCGATCTCCGCAACTGTGGAATGAAGACCAATTCCAAAGAAATGCTCGTACGCTTTCAATCGCTTCTCGCATTGGTGGTGATGGTCATCGCCTTGAGCCTGGCTTCGGAGCAGTTCCTCACCGTGCCAAACCTGCGAAATATCCTGCTGCAAATCTCGGTCAACCTCTGCCTCTCCATCGGGATGACACTGATCATCCTGACTGGAGGGATTGATTTGTCAGTCGGCGCGATACTCGGTCTCGCCGGAGCCATTGCGGCGGGACTGTTGAAAAACGGACTCGCCCTGAAGCTATTCGGTGTTCAATTGCAGTTCACTGTTTTCGGCGCGATCGTCGCAGGCATTGTCGTTGGACTGGCGTTGGGCTGGTTCAACGGAATGGTCATAACGCGATTCAGGCTGCCTCCTTTCGTGGCGACTCTCGGAATGTTGAGCATCGGGCGTGGGCTGACGATGCTTTGGACGAATGGATTTCCTGTCACCGCACTCGGCCCGACGTTTGGATTTATTGGCGCCGGGTTTCTGTTCGGTGTGCCGATGGCGGTCTGGATTTCCGGCGCGTTGGTGGTGGTGTTCCATTTTGTCTCAGTCCACACGACTCTGGGTCGCTACATCTACGCCGTGGGCGGGAGCGAGAAGGCGTCGGCATTTGCCGGCCTGCGCGTGGACAACGTCAAAGTCTGGGTTTACACGCTTGGCGGCGGGCTTGCAGCGGTCGGGGGTTTGATTCTCACAGCCCGGCTCGATGCGGCTGATCCCAAAGCCGGACTTGGCTATGAACTGGATTCCATTGCCGCCGTCGTCATCGGTGGAACTTCGTTGAGCGGTGGTCGCGGCTCGATTCTTGGCACGGTGCTCGGCTGCCTCATCATCGGCGTATTGAACAACGGGCTGGTGCTGCTCGACGTGAACGCATTCTGGCAGCAGGTGATCAAAGGAACCGTGATTCTGCTGGCGGTGATCGTTGACAAGGCAGGCAGCAAGGGCGGGCAGATTTAGCAGTCGTTGTAGATATCACCGCAACAAGCCGTCACGAAATTCTGCTTCCGAATTCAACTTCCCATCGCGGTCCCAACTTCGCGCTCTGACGTCAGCTTTGAATCCGCGCCAGTGGGATTCAGATTTCTTCCCACCGCTCTCCCAGAATTGGGTCCAAACGCTGATCCCGTCGGGCTTATGCTCACGCCGCCAGGCAATGGTGCCGTCTTGTCGCCAAAAGGATTCAGTGCCGATCTTGCGACCCAGTTCGTAATTCGACTCGTGGTGCGGCCTGCCATTTGCGAACCACCATTGACCCTCGCCTTCCAAAAGGAATCGGCCGTCGTTCGCCACGGTACCACTCCAGCGGGCCTTGATCTTTCCATCGGCAAAAGTTTCCTCGAACTTCTGGTTTGGTGCGACTGGTTTTGTCGCGGTGGATCGGAGCAAATCCACATCAATTGTGTTGCCAGATTCATTGGAGATCAACCACGCCTCGTTGAATTCAAAATGCAGACATGGCGAGTTCATGGTGGTAACCAAATGGATCATGCCATTCGGTGCCTGCCGCATCGCACTGTAACCGAGCGTATCCGGATCATTCTGATACTCCGGCTTCTCGTGCGGTTGGGTGCCGGGAAGTTTTTTTACACGCCACGTTACGCCGTCATTCTCCGAGATCGCGACGTAGCAGCCGCGATTCGTGATCCCGGCGGGCGCAATGTTGCCGCGCTTTTGGAAATCACCTGCGAACAACAACCGCCCGCTCTGCAATCTCAACAAACTGGGCCGCTGGTTCACGCCAAGCGCTGGAAAAGGCGACTTGCTCACATCCCACGTCTTGCCGCCGTCGCGGGAAATCGCCCTGGGCATAAAGCCGTCAATGTCCGTGGACTTGCCGCCCATGCCGAGGATTGTGCCGTCCTTCAACAACGCAAACGTCGTATGCCTGCCAGCGCTTCGCCCGCCGGAATCCTGCCACGTTGCGCCGTCATCTTTAGTCAGCCACAGCACTGAGTTGGTTTTCTCAGCGTCACTCGCGACGTAAATCGTGCCGTCATCTGCCCGGAACGCCGTGTTGATCGGTTGCCGCGCATGGGGTCCGATATGAGAGGTGAACTGTGGGAAATGAACCTCGCTCCAAGTTGCCCCGCTGTCGTCGCTGGTCATCCATTGAAACGGATAAGCACCCGCCGCCATCTTCGGCCAGCCCCAGAACAAATACATCCGCCCGCTGCGTGACCAATCGGTAAACAGCAGCGGTGCGTGGTCATTGACATCCGGCGTGTCGAACATCGGCTCCGGGAAATCCCACTCATCCTGCCCGAAGCGCAGGCGCGTCGCCATCAACGAAACGCCAGGTTCATACTCGAAGTTGGAGGTGTAGATGACGAGGAACACGTCGCCGTTAGGGCAGACATCGAGCGCCGGGCTGTGGTTATGTTTGCGGATGGACGGATGGAAACCAAGCGCGGCGATGGCTTCAGGCGATGAGTTTTCCGGCGGCGTCGGCAGCAAATGGCGCTTGCGGAAGTATGGGTCTTT
>JABFSR010000227.1 GCA_013140495.1 Verrucomicrobiota bacterium | reverse complement strand
CATCACGCACAAGCCCGCGCGGTTTGTAATGCAGCGTTTTCCGAACATCTATCAGACCTGTCTCCGCCACGGAATTGACATCACCAAGGAGCCGATTCCCGTTGTGCCAGCCGCACACTATCAATGCGGCGGCGTTGTAACGACAGTGGACGGCGAGACGGAGATCGGCGGGCTTTACGCTGTGGGCGAAGTGGCCTGCACGGGATTGCATGGAGCGAACCGGCTGGCGAGCAATTCGCTTCTGGAGGCATTGGTCTGTGCGAACCGCGCGGCAGTCAGGCTGATTTCCAAACCTGCGTCAGTGGTGGACTTGAAAATTCCCGCGTGGCAATCCGGCAGTGCAAACAACCCCGACGAAATGGTCGTCGTATCGCACAACTGGGACGAGATCCGTCGCCTCATGTGGGATTATGTAGGTATCGTTCGCACGAACAAACGTCTTCAACGCGCACAATCACGCCTCGCCAACCTGCAGCAGGAGATTCACGAGTACTACTGGAACTTCATCGTAACGTCCGACCTGCTCGAGCTGCGCAACATCGCCACTGTGGCGGAATTGATCGTACGTTGCGCGCTGATGCGTCCCGAGAGCCGCGGCCTGCACTACAATCTGGATTATCCTGACGCGAATCCTGATTGGGCCAGTCGCGACAGTGTTGTGCGCAGGGATGGATAAGGTTCTCGTGTCTGGTCGGAAAGCATTCGGACATTGGTCTGAAGCTGGAGCGCTTCAAAGCCGACGAACATTTCCCACTTGAAATCATCGGGGTGGGGACTCACGATGCATCAAATTCAACCTCCAATCCTTTGAAAGGACAAATCATGAAAAACGTATTGATCTCAATCATCCGTGGTCCGCGCAAATGTTCCCTTTTGAAACTGGCGCTCCTCCCGCTTCCGTTGTTGTTGATCACCGGCTGCCCGTCGGGAAAACAAGCGGGCGACGGAGCTGTGACAAACAAACTTGTGATCAAAGGCTCGAACACCATCGGCGAGGAACTTGCGCCAAGATTGATCGCAGAATTCAAGAAGGAGCATCCGAAAGTGACGATTGAACTGGAATCGAAGGCAACGAGCTACGGTCTGGCAAATTTGCGATACGGCTCCTGCGATATCGCAGCCGCATCCAGAACCCCTACCACACTCGAAGTTCAGGAGAACGGCTCCCAAGGCGTTGAGTTGAACGAATACGTCATTGGTAGTTACGCGGTGGCCGTAATTGTGAATCCGGCGAATCCGGTCAAGAACCTGACGAAGGAGCAGGTCCGCGATGTATTCACAGGTGTCATTACAAACTGGCAGGCAATTGGCGGTCCGGACAAACCCATCCGGCTTTGCATTCGTGATGCGATCTCAGGGACGCATCTAGGTTTTCAAGACATGGCTCTGGAAAATCGTCCCTATGGTTCTTCGCATGGTCTTTTCACCAATTACACCGCCATCGCGGATGCAATTGCAAAAGATGCGGACTGCATCGGTTACACGGATATTAAATCAGCTACGAGCACGAGCGTCAGCGCCATCTCGATCAACGGAATCCACCCATCAACTGAAACAGTCAACAAGGGTTCATATCCTTACCATCGAGTTCTCCGGCTTTACACCGACAAAGCCAGGGAATCACAACAGGTGAAGGATTTCATTTCATTCGTAATAGCAACCAAAGGGCAGAAAAATGTGGATCAGCTTGGGTTTGTGACGCGCCCATAGCGATCAGCAGTAATTGAAATCGTGAAGTCTCAAGGAATGTCTCGATTCGGATTCCAGAAGATGTCGGGATTGAACTTTTCTTTGCGGTTTGGGGGCGGAGCGGCCTTGTTGTAAACATAATCCCACTTGAACCCTGCCGAGTGGCCATCAATGAAGACGATGTTGCCCTGGCTGTTATGCCGTTTGGAAAAAACACTCCATCGCTGGCTTGGTAAAATCCCGTTGCGATCAGGACTCGGTGTATAAGCTTCCAATGTCGGGCTGAAAGCCTGTTCCGTAAGCATTACAACCGCCGACGGAGAGCGAACCGAGCCAATCTTTGGCATGGCTGGATAGAGCCAGCTGTTTCCGACCACGCCATTGTCAATGGACGTTTTAAGTTTGAGATCCAGGTTCATGACATAGCTGAAGAAGCCGAACGAACCACTTTGAAGAAAAGGGTCATTCGCGTCAGCCTTGGCTGTGGGACAATGCCAGACTTTTCCCACACCGCCTGGAAATGGCATTCTTGATCGCGGAGCGCCCGAAAGGTTAAAGTATTGGGACAACGGCTTGTCCGCCATGACCGCAGGCAAAACATTGAACCAAGCATTGTCATCTTGCGGACTGCCAGGCCCGGTCACGGCTCCAGAATCCACACCGTATTGTCCGTTGTCCGCAGTCCCGTCCCGGGGGATGGCGTCATTGTTATCGGTTGCGGTTATGTGCAAGGCGATTCCCCACTGACGCAAATTGGAAAGGCAATTGATTGTTTGCGCTTTCGCTTTAGCCTTGCTCAATGCTGGAAGCAACATGGCAGCCAGGATTGCAATGATTGCGATTACTACGAGTAATTCGATCAGGGTAAACCCGAAGGAGGGCCAATTGCGAGATGACTTTGAGATGGGGGTAGTCATATGTGAGTATCGGCTGATGTTTCAACACAAGCGATCCGTTTGATCGCATTTTTTAGTTCAGTTTCTTTCAAGCGGACTCTAGCTTCCCACCCCGGGCAAAGCAAGTGTTTCAAAATGAAAATATCAACCGCCGGGTTGCGGCTTCGTCGAAAAGGACAGTTGTGCAAAACGATTGCTTTCCATCCGGGAATTGCACTTTGACAAAGGTCCAATTTGGACTCCGCTTGCCTCAACAACACCCCCCAATCACTCGGCACTTATCGGAGCACATTGAAATTCAAAAATGGAAATGGGGTTCAAAGTCGTTTGAAATTGAATCAGGAATTTAATTCCACACAATAAGACTCTACGTGAGAAACCAAATACAAAAGCTCCGGCTTGACGGTTGTATTTGCCTGGCCTTGGGCATCATCACGCTGGCGCTTTACCTGCCCGCGCTGAGACACGATTTTCTCACATACGATGACCAACAGTATGTAACGGAGAATTCGCACGTGCGGGACGGACTGAGCAGCCGGAGCCTGGCCTGGGCTTTTGGAAACCACGCCGGCAACTGGCATCCCCTGACATGGCTCTCCCACATGCTGGATTGCCAGGTTTACGGCCTGAAACCAGCGGGCCATCACCTGACTAATGTGCTGCTCCATGTAGCCAATACTGTTCTGCTTTTCCTGGTGCTGAATCGCATGACCGGCGCCGTGTGGCGCAGTGCATTCGTAGCGGCCCTGTTTGGCTGGCATCCGTCGCACGTGGAGTCCGTGGCCTGGGTGGCGGAACGCAAAGATGTATTGAGCGCCTTCTTCTGGGTGCTCACGTTGGGAGCCTACGCGAGATACGTCGAACAGATCAGAGTTCCAAGTCCAAAGTCCACGGCCTCCAAGGTGGTTTGGTATGGCGTGACGCTGGCGCTGTTCACGTTGGGACTCATGAGCAAACCGATGATGGTGACATTGCCATTCGTGCTATTGCTTTTGGATTATTGGCCGCTGCAACGACTTCAACTCAAGGCTCAGGGTTCAAAGTTCAAAACCCTGTCCTCGCTCATCCGGGAAAAAACTCCGTTCTTTGTGCTTACCATCATCGCCTGCGTTTTGACGATTTCAGCCCAGTCTCCTGCCATTGCCTCCACAACCGGGCTTCCGGTTTCCCAACGGATCTGGCACGCCCCCATTTCTTACGTGCATTACCTGAGCACGACACTCGTGCCTTATCACATGGCAGTCTATTATCCGTATGAGATGCCGGTTCCAGTTCCAGACGTACTTCTTTCTTGTTTCCTACTTTTGTTAATCACTGGACTGGCTTTTCGATTCAGTGGTCGCCGGCCTTACATTGTCACTGGTTGGCTATGGTTTTTGGGGACGCTGGTGCCGGTGATCGGTTTGATCCAGGTGGGAGATCAAGCCTGGGCGGATCGTTACACTTACCTGCCAATCGTAGGGTTGTTCATGGCTTTGGTTTGGGGCGCAACGGAAGTCATTTCAAACAGGCTGGTTCTTCGTGCCACAGCGGTTTCGATTGCAACGGCCTTGCTCGCTGTCACCACGCTTCAACTCCGTCATTGGCAGAATACGCGGACGCTGTTCGAGCATGCGGCGCAGGTCACAGAAAAAAATTACATGGCAATAACAGTGCTCGGCAGCGAATTCGCCAAAGAGGGAAGACTCAGCAATGCCATTGCACATTACGAAACAGCACTGCGCTGGAATCCCGGATTTCCCGAGGCCCGCTTCTTTCTCGGTCGTGCCCTGGATGAGCAGGGCAATTTCGACGAAGCTATTGTAGAATACAGACGCGCCCTCCGGCTCAATCCCCATCAGGAGCAGACGCATGTTTTTCTTGGTGTCGCCCTGGCCCGGAAGGGAAAATACGACGAGGCCGCCGCTTGCTACGTTGCCGCTCTGAAACTCAATCCCGAATCAGCCGTCGCTCACAACAATCTTGCCCGGCTGTTCCACACCCAAGGTCGGCTGGATGAAGCCGTCGAACATTATTCCTCTGCCGTAAAATCTGATCCAGGTCTTGCGCAAGCGCACAATAATCTCGGCATCCTGCTGCTTCAAAAAGGCGACTCGGCTGAGGGCGCGGATCACCTCCGGGAGGCATTGCGGCTGAATCCTGGAAATGCAGAGTCGCAATACAACCTCGCCCTGGCTCTCAATCAACTTGAGCGATGGAGCGAAGCCGCGGAACTTTTTGCGAAAACAGTCGGTGGCGGCTCTGCCGATCCAAACGCCCACTGCCAGTTTGCAGGGGCGCTCGCTCATCTCCAAAAAACTCGCGAGGCAATGAGCCACTACGCCAGCGCGCTGCTCATCCAGCCGGATTTTGTGGACGCCCTCGACGGCCTTTCCTGGATTCTGTCCACCGATCCGAATCCCGAGTTTCGGAACGGGGTGGAAGCGGTTCGCATGGCGGAGCGAGCCTGCGAACTAAGCGGACGGAACGATCCGGTGAAATTGAAGACGCTTGCCGCAGCCTACGCGGAGGCCGGGCGGTTTCCGGAGGCGATCACCACGGCGCGGAGTGCGCAAGCTGCAGCGGGTTCAGACCGCAAGAAACTGGTGATGGAGATGGAATGTAGGTTGATGTTGGAATCTTTCCAATCATCCAAACCGTGGAGAGAATAGCATGAGCGCCTTTCTGCTGATCTTGAAAAAAGCGCCCCAGGCTTTTTTGCCCGAGGCGCTTTGTTGGTTTCAAGTTTGGATGACGACTATGGAGTGGTCAGCCGGTAAAACTTCTGACTCCCACTTGCGCCCGTGTCAATGAAGCTGCCGTTCTCATCGCTGAAACGCAACCCACCGCTCAAGATTGAATAGGGTCCGGTGACGCCAGTGGCAGACCACACGCTGTATGGGTAGGTGACTGGCGCAGCAGCCCAGGACAAAGTGCTGCTATTGCCTGCGTGTGAAACTGACAGCGTGATCGGATTCGTGACAATGTCAGAGAACCGCGTGACGGTGACCGCGTAGCCTTGATTGCGTGGCGTGGTGCCGTTGTTCAAGTTCTGTGTCAACGGCCCGATAATCGTCGTCGCAGAATCTGGGAGGGTTTTACCGGCTGTATCCTGGTCTTGATTCGAAAAGACCACCGTAAACGTCTCTCCAGCGGCATTGGTGACAGTGACGGTGGTCGCCGCCGTTGTTGATATCAAACTGCCCGCACTAGCTCCAAAGTAAACATTTGTCAGCATCACAATCGAACCTTCCAGCGCTTCAGTCTGGGCCAGATTGTTCGTAATCGAGAACGGAATGGTTCGTGGAGCGGGTAGGCTGTCAATGTTGTTGCTCAATACTGTGTAGGACGCAATCGGATTGTTGGCTGTATCGGCGAGGAGTTCCAGCGTGCTGTTAAAGCTGGACAGGACTCCAACGAATGTCACCACGTCACCTTGAACGGGCCGGAAGGCCGAGGCGAGCGTGGCAAATATGTTGATGCCCGCCGTGCCGTCCTGAAGATAGTAGGAAGACGTATTGCCAGACGTCAGATTGGTAAAGGTGGTAACCGTGCCCGTCGCTTGCCATACCGCTGTTGAATTGGTGGCCAGATAATTGACCGGATCCACGAGTGTGCGCAGGAACGCGATTGAAACGGCGGGAACCGGATTGGCAGTAACGAAGGCGTTGGCGCTCGGCGTCGTTCCATAGGGATTGGTAACATCGCAGCGATACGTGCCAGCGGTGCCATTATTGGTGAAGACGTCGGTGATGGTAATGGTATCTGTGCCGTCGCCCGTGACATTAGGGCCGAGAGGACCATTATTGTAGAACCACGCATAGGAGAGTGTCGGCGGACCGCTGGCGGTCACATGGACGGTGGCCGTTTGATGGTAATAGACATTGGTGTTGCCGCTAACTCCGGAGACGGTTGGCGGGACGGGGGCGTTCGTCACCCAGAGAGTTGCGACCGAACTCGTGCTCGACAGACCAAGTGTCGTCGTCGCCACAAATTGATACACGCCGCTGTCGCCCGCTACAAGACTCGGAAAACTCAACGTGTTCGTGTTGCCATCTGGATTCGCGAAAATCCCGCCATCCTTGAGCCATGTATAAGTCAGACCGCCGAGATTCTGACCGGCGGCCACAGCCGTCAACAAAAGCGGGTTTCCGACGAAGTTGGTCCCGCCCTTGGGGCCAACGGCGATCCTCGGTGCCACCGCCGTCAGCGGCCAGACATTTGTTGCTGCCTCGTCAAAAGAAGTCGCAACGACAAGATTCGTTATCAGAAACCGCCCCGTACCGGCACCGGAAGGCTGCCGGAAACCGAACGCCGAGGAAATGACCCCGGCAACCGCATCGGCTGCAATCACCGATGTGTCCGCAGCAGTCAATGGATTGACCCAGACTGTGGCAATCGAATTCACGCCTTGGGTTTCATCCCAATTGATGACCACCTGATATTCGGTGTTGGTCGCAAGATCCACCGGAAACCACCTGATCAATCCAAGGGTTGTGGACGTCGTGGTGATTCCCAGCTTCCATGTGCCCGGCAAACTACCCGGCGCATTCCAAACCCGGCCTTGGAACGCCGTGCCAGAACTTTGAAAATGAGCGAAGTAATTGCTGGAATTGGGTTGATTGGTGCAGACCACTGTAAAGCTGGCGAATATGTTGGTCACACTATTTGTGTAACCCGGAGCCGGCGCACCCCCGGTATAGAACGGACGATTCACATCTGCCGAGCCGCTCATAGTTACGGTAAGATTGCTTTTGACGATGAAAGAATCGCCAGTGCCGCTGTGAACAAACCAATTGGTTGCTCCAAGATTGTTGGTGCCGACCACATAGCTGAGGCCATCTACGTAATCAAACTTCTCGTTGAAGACAACATCCGCGCGCACATGTGGAACTGCGAGACAGGTAAATGCTAGAAGGGATAGGATTATTCTTTTCATAGACTGGGGTTGTTTTTTTCTCGGGCAGTTGACCTCTGAATGACTGTCGTTGGTCAGCGTTCCGCCCGTTACTTCTACGGTTTTAGGTTTTTGTTTTTCTACGTGGCAACTCTAGGTTGGTCATCCTCAAATGCAAGAGTTTAGTACACGAAAGTTATCAACATTTTTGTGTCGGACGTGTTACCAGATAATGCCGTTTTGATGAGGGAAATTCAGGTTTATCCGTTGTTTCTCTCATGGCTGTGTGACGCGGTTTGTCCCCTTCGGTTCTTCGCACGCCAAACCCATCAGTTGCCACATGACTTCATCGTCATGGGCATTTGTGACCTTGTTTCCATCAGTCACTGCTCGCTACGCTTTGGACGTGGAATCTGGCTTTTCCAAATTGCTCCGTCGCCTGTTTCGTTCGGTCTGGCTCGGGGCAACGTTATCCTTCATCGCCTTGGATTTTTTGTTCCAAGCGTTGCGGCATGGCGGATCGCCGCCGTGGGCGGTTCGAACGCGCTGGTTGCAACGCTCCGCCGCCGCCATCCTCCGCGTGTTCGATGTAAATGTTCAGACATCAGGGGCGTTGCCGCAGGCCGGGCTTCTGGCAAGCAATCACCTCACCTATCTCGACATCATCACGATCGGCTCGTTGATGCCGACGGTATTCGTCTCCAAGGCGGAGGTGAAGAACTGGCCGGTGTTCGGCTGGTGCGCACAACGGGGGGGCACGTTGTTCATTGATCGAACGCGGCGAGCAGACGTTTCCCGGATCAGCGCGGAGATTCGCGACGTATTGAACACCGGTCAGGTCGTGGTGCTGTTTCCCGAGGGCACGAGTTCAAACGGGCACGAAGTGTTGCCGTTCAAATCGTCGCTGCTCGAACCCGTCTGCGGCAGCGAGCATCCGCTTTGCGTCGCGCACATTTCCTACGAACTCGATCAAGGTTCCGTGGAAAACGACGTGTGTTACTGGGGCGGCATGACTTTTTTCCCGCACATGCTGCGCCTGATGGCCCTGAAAAATATCCGCGCCCACATCCGCTTTGCGCCAATCATGAACCGCGCATCCGACCGCAAGGAACTTGCCCGGCAACTCCACGCGGAGGTCGTCCGGCTGAAAACTACGGCGCACGCCGATAAACCGTGAGCCGGTAGTTTTGCATCGCCAGAAACCCGGCCCGCCAATCCGTGCCGAACACGCATTCCCTCGCGGGCACAAGTTCCGCATTGGTCGCCACCCATTTGCCGCCGATGACAGCGACCGCTTCTTCAAGATGACGGGGATGGATGATGAGCACGCTGGTGTTTTGCTTTTCTGTGGCAGAGATGGCTGCGAGGTAGATGGGCGTAAATGTTCTCGCGCTGTGTGTCTTGGCCCCGTAGTAAGCTCCGAACTCGCAATAGATCCAGTCATCAGCGCGCGTGTTGTTACGGACGAATTGTTCGACGCGCGACGGATCGCGATCGCTCCAGTCGCTAACTACCGCCGCAAAATGGAGACCCACGCCGATCAAAACGGTCAAACCGAGCAACAGCCGCGTGAGTCCCCGTTGCCAGCCTGCCAACTGAATCGTCGAGAGCGTCGCGCAAACACAAATCGCCAGCGGCACATAAGTCATCCAGCCGTAGTAGGTGGGAAACTTCCCCGAAATCAACAGCGCCCCGGTCAACACCACGGAGAAAACAAGACCGAAGCCAAGAGGCGATCTCAACTTGAATTCGCCACGTCGCCACGCAAAAAGCGTGAGCAACAGCGCGAGCAGAAACAGAGGCGCGAAGCTGAAATCTTTTGGCGTCAGATTGCTGTGCCGGAAACTCCCTCCGAGCAGCAATCCAAAGAACCCGCCGCCCGTGTGCTGGCCAATGCTTTTCAGAAAAGATTCCCAAACGCCATGCCACTTGTAGAAGGCGACCAGAACGACCAGGCCAATGACCGCGCCCAAACCCGCCACCACCACGCGCGAAACTATTTCCCGTCTGACAAACAACATAAGCAACGCGCCGACTACCGCGAGCATGGGCAGTAGTTGCAATCCGATCCAGGGCGACGCCACACCGAGCAGGAATAGGGTTACGAGAACCGCTACGTTCCTTTTCATGCTGAACGCGTAAAACATTCCGCTGATCGCTAGAAGCCCGAGACAATCCGGCCGCCCGCTTCGATACGAGAAGATCAAACTGTAGCCACCGAGAATCAAAACGAGCAGCAGCAACCGGTGGCGGGGCGTGGAAACCAAATGCAATCGGATACACGAACGCCAGATCAGCACGCACGTTGCGACCATGAAAACGAGATTAAGGCTGCGAACTGCCGTGATCGAAATGCCGAACACTTTCAGCCAGACGAAAAGCAGCCACGAATGGAGAGGCACGTTGCCAGCCCATAATTCATTTCCGCCCTGCGCGTACCACGCAGTCGAAGTGAATCCGTGGCCGAGCAACAGATTGAACGCAGGATCGGAATACATCACCTCGTCAATCCACACGAAAGGATAACGCGACGCCGTGAGCAGATTGAAAACGAGGAACACCGACAGCATCACGACAACACAAATCGTTTCGCGTCGTGATGGCGGATTCTTTTCGGACATGGCGCGGGAGGTTATGAAGCGACATGGGCACGTGCAACGCGGAACACGGAGTGCGGACCGCTGAGTCCGCGCGTTCCAATCCTTGTGAAAGCAAAACGCGGACTCGGCGGTCCGCGCTCCGTGGATTCAGGATCCGCCACCCTATGCCTCTGCGTTGAAGTCCATCTGCGTGGTTCCGGATCAGTTTTGATGCTGGATCGAATAGTTCCGCACCAGTTCAGGAAAACCACAACCATCACAAATGGAGTTGGCGTGGCCGCAGAAATCGCGAACGATCTGAATCAACCCTTGTTGCGACGCGGCAGTTTTGAAGATGTTCCGCCCCGCTCCACCGAGCAAGCGTTGACGCGCCAGCTTCAACACCGAGTTGTCCTCAGCCACCGGCCATGCGCCGTACCGCCGTTCGATTTCAACCCGCAGCTTTTCGTTTCCGCCCTCCACCGCGCGCGTCCACAGCCACGGCAGGATCACGTTCACTGCGAGATCAGTTACCCGCGTCGAGCCGATGAGCGGTTGCGGTTTCTTCAAACGCGGCGAGCGCAGCGTCCAATGCCACGACCAATATTCATCGCGTTCCACCTGAAGATTCTTCACCAGTGAATCTGCAAGCGCAGCATCCTTGACAGTCGCCGCACACCACCGGTCGAGTCTCGCGCACAATCCACCCGCGAACAACCAGTGAGCCGCGAGCGCGAGGCGACGTTGCGGATGATTCGCCGGGCGCAGTCCATGAAAACGCCACAACACAGACGGCAAGGCACAGTCGGCGAACTCATCCCTCTCGCGCCACCAACAATCCCACACGCGGCGCAGATAACTGTCACCCGCAGCCTGCGTACGCGTAAGTTCCGCTGGCAATAATCCGCTGATGCCGAGCGCGCGAGCCTGAAGAACGAGTGCCGAGTCCGCGTGTTGCGTCCAGCGGGCGCGTGTTTCTGCAAGCGCCTGCATCGGCCAGGTGTTGTGCTTGTAGCCAAGCGCCCGGAACAATCCTTCCCACAACGATTGCTCCCATCCGACTTGTCGCGCGCGCGCCTGAAGCTGCGCGGCCTTGGATTGAAGGCGCACCTGTGCCGCCTCGCGTAACAGTGCGTTGAGTTGTTCCGGCGACAACGCACGCAGTGGTGCGGAACATTTTCCAAGCATGGCTTCAGGCAATGACTTCGCCGGCTCGCGCTCCAGCCACAAACTGAGTTCCGCCAGCGGCGCATCGAGGGATTGCCGTAACGCGAGCGTGGGAATCGGGCCGGAGGTTTTCGCCGCTTCCCAGACGACGTGAAGGACGACGTTTTTGAAATTCGGGTTGCGATCGTGTCCGTGGGAGCGCCAGCCGCTCGTGCGCAAATCCACTTCCACGTCACCGGCACACGGCTGGTCGTCGTCGAGTTGGATCAGCGCAGCACGAAAATCGGGGCCGCCTTCTGCATTGCCGAAACCGGGATGCAACACGCGCACGCGGCGTCCGTCCGTGGTGACGAGTTGATCGCGCAGCAGACGTTGATGCTGCCACACGGCCTGAAGGAGACGTTCGGGTGGCGTGTCATCGTCGCGCAAAACAGCGACTGCGCCGGAGCGCTGCCGCCAGCGGGCGTAAAATGATTGGTTTGGTGGGATCACGCGCGATTGCTTTTGCGCCTCCGGTTGGGCAGAGTCAAGTCCTGAAATGAAGTGCAGACATCCGGATTCTGTTCGTCAAGTAACTGTATAATCGGCATGACAAAATGAAATTCGATTTCTTCAAGCGTTTGACGGCTGGGTTGATCGCACTTGGATTGGTGGTCTGCGGCTGCGATCGCAAACCGGCCGCTTCTTCTGCTTCCACCCAGACGGACATCCGGCGCGACGCCACGGTGGAAGCCGTGGAGAAGGTGATTCCCTCCGTCGTCAACATCGCGACTTCTTCGCCCGGCTTTGAAAAGCGGCGGAAGTATATTGGCCCGTTCAGCGTCGAATATGACTCACCAACCGGCGAAAAACTCAACACCATCGGCTCGGGCATCATCCTCGAACAGGTTGGCGACGAGGTTTATATCCTGACGAATTTTCATGTGGTCAGTGATTCAAAGCAGAATCAGGTGCCGCGGATTCATGTGCAACTTTCAAACGGGAATGTTTACGAAGCGCAACGTCTGGTCTGGACCACCCAAAAAGATCTCGCCCTGCTCAAGATCAAGGTCGAGCCCGGGCAGAAATTCACGGGCGTGCGCTTTGCAATGGACGATGACCTGTTACAGGGTGAGACCGTCATTGCGGTGGGAAACGCATTCGGTTTCGGCGCTTCGGTGTCGCGCGGCATCCTAAGTTCCAAGAATCGTCGCACTGAATCGGGAAACAGTCAGCTCAGTTTCAACGACTGGTTGCAGACCGATGCCGACATCAATCCGGGCAACAGCGGCGGGCCGCTCATCAACTTGCACGGCGAGGTCATTGGGATGAACGTCGCGCTCTACGAGGATGATGAAAAGAAGGGTCCTGGGCTGCGCTTTGCGATTCCGGTGAAGCAGATTTCTTCGGCTCTCTCAGAATTTTTCTCCCTCGAATTCTCCTCCGATCTGTGGATTGGAGCCATGTTCACGGGCACCCGAACGCCGGTAACCGTCCGCTACGTTCAACGTGGCGGCCCGGCGGATCGCGCGGGATTAAAGCCGGGACAGGAGATTCTGGAAGTCAATGGACAGCCCGTAACTGGATTGGTCAATTTCAATTCGCTTGTTGCTGGAAGCCCCAACCGGCGTGCGCAATTCACCTTGTCCGACAACGGACGCCGCCGCGAATCGGAAGTAACGTTGATTCCGATGGTCGAACTCTTGCGCGACCGTTTGCAGGCTCAACTTGGAATGAAGACCGAAAAAATTGCCACCAATAACGCTCCGGGGTTGTTGCTCGGAACTGGGGAAGGATTGATTGTGACAAACGTGGAAACAAATAGTCCCGCGTCTGCCGCCGGAGTGAAAGCTGGTTTGGTGCTCGTCGGCGTCGAAGGTGGAGACGTGAAGATCGGCAGTCTCGCCAAAGCTACTCAATCGCTGGGAAAAAAGAAGCCGGGCGAACTGGTCACAGTATCCTTCCTCGTTCCGCAGGTTGTGAACGGAAGCACCGTGGGCTACCAGCCAGCAACGGCTACATTACAGGCGAGATAACTAGCCCGTCACAACCGTGCCCACCTTTTCGCCCATGACCACGCGGCGGAGGTTGTGGGGCTTGAACAAATCAAACACAATGATCGGCATCTTGTTGTCCATGCACAGCGAAAATGCAGTCGAGTCCATCACCTTGAGCTGCTTCTGCAACGCCTCCAGATAAGCGATGCGCTCGTAACGTTTCGCCTTTGGATTTTTCTTCGGATCGCTGTCGTAAATGCCGTCCACCTTTGTTGCCTTGAGAATCACTTCAGCACCAATCTCCGTTGCCCGCAAAGCCGCCGCCGTGTCCGTCGAGAAATAAGGATTGCCCGTGCCACCACCAAAAATCACGACGCGTCCCTTTTCGAGATGCCGTACTGCTCGTCTTCGGATGAACGGTTCTGCCACCTGCGACATCGTGATCGCCGTCTGCACGCGCGTAGGTACGCCTTTCTTTTCAAGCGCATCCTGGAGCGCGAGCGAATTGATGATCGTGGCCAGCATTCCCATGTAATCGCCCGTGGCGCGTTCGATGCCACGCTCGCTGCCGGCGAGTCCACGAAAGATGTTTCCGCCACCCAGCACAATGACCATTTGCACGCCGAGGTCGCGGACTTCGCGCACCTGTTCGGCCATGCTGTGAACGGACTCGGGGTTGATGCCCACGCCGCCCGGGCCGCCGAGGGCTTCGCCGCTGAGTTTGAGAAGAATGCGTGAATATTTTGGGTGCTTGGATTTTTTCATGCGCTAAGGAGTTTCATCGCTGCAATCGCCGCAGGGTTGTAGCAACGGACCTCGCGCGAGTCAAACGAAACACCAGTCCAAAACATTTTAACGCCTGTTTCGGGACAGATGTTCCGGCAATCGGACAGACGACGCTCGAAACTCCATCCGGCAAGCACGCAAGCCCTTCTCCTTGTGCTTCGATTTGCTGGCATACCCGCTGCTAAATCTTCGCCGTATGAAAACTGCGGCTGACGTATCGCCCGCAATCCGGGATGGGATCACCCACCCGGAATCATTCGCCCCCTCCTCGATTCCCCGGTTCGCGCCGTTGACCTCCAGTTCGGTTGTTGCCCGGGTGCTCACGGTTGTTGCCTTGTTCGCTTTGCTGCTGGTTGTCCGCCCCGTTCTGGCGGAAGACTCTGAATCGTGGACGTTCGGCAAGTCGGATTTCAGTCTCTCGGTTGTGCGCGTGCCTCTTTCATTCTCATTGTTTGATGGAGGACGGGAAACATACCGCTACGGCGCATCATACACGACACTTTCACTGTCCCTCGTGCGGGAAAAAGAAGCGCTGGCAAACATCCGGATTGAAGCCATGCGCAATTCCGATCAACCGCGCAGCCTGCTGGCCTGGGCCGGAGTGAATGCAGGTTACGGGCAGCTCCTCGAATCTCAAACCACCATCTCCCGCGGCTACAACGCCGCGGTATTTGCTCCCCGCGCCTCGGTGTATCTCAAGACCAGTTTCACGTTTTAGACCTCCTGTTTCTGTGTGTTTCCGCTCCGTCAGAAATGACGGAGCGGTTTTTTATTTCCAGGAATCAACGAATTTCCGACGTCGGCGCGTTGGTCGTTTCAGACGCAGGTACGAAATCGTTCAGCTCCAGCTTTCCCTCGGTCTCCGAAGTCCTCCGATCCGTCCAGGATTTGCCGAAGAAGGTGCTTTGCACGCGGTAATCAAAACGCTTCGCTTCGATCACGGCCTTCAACCGCGTGGCCAGGGCGAGATTGCTCAGATGCACGGTCACGTCGTTGGTCACAGTGCTGAGGCGCGGCACGGTCACGGTGGCATCGCTCAAGCCTTTGCCGACGTACAGGCCGTTGAGAAAAATCTTGTGAACGCTGCCGTTCATTTCCACCGGTTCAGGCTGTTCGTTGCTCAGGCGAAGCGTGAACACCGCCGTGGTTTCCAGTGCGGTGGCATCCTTGAAACTCACGCTGACAAGGTTCACTGACGGTCCGGGCCCGCCGCCGCAGCCGGTGAGCAGTGCTGCAACGGCCATCAACAATGGAATCGTTTTCATAATCACTTTCATCATGGCAATGGTGACGCGGTTGATGTGGTTTGCATTCATTCCGCAGCCGCATCATGCAGCGATGGGGTGAGCAATGCAAGCGGGTGTCATCGCCATGAGTATGCGATCCCCCCAGCGCGCCGCGATTTTCTCCTCGTGACAATTTGCTTGAATTCCTGTCTGTACAATCAATGGTTGGATACAGATGACACCCGCCGCCAAACCCGCTTATGCAATCGTCCTGGACGTGACGCTGCTGCTCATCGCGGTGGGGCTCGTCCTGTGGGCGCTCTGGCGCTGGCTCAAGCGCAGCGACAGTCCGGCAATGCTCATCGTGCAATGGATTCTCACGCTTATCACGCTCGCAGGGCTTTACGGGCTGGTGCGGCACATTGACACGCAAATCGCGGGAGGCACGAATGCTGCCGTGGCGTTCTACGGCGTCGGCAGCCTGGTAGTCATCGCGCTCATCCTCACGGTCATCTGGCGTCACAACATCGCGGGGTTGATTGCCAAACCGTTCTCCTCGCTTTACGACGGCGGCGATACTGAGGTGGATCCGCAGGCGTTTTATTCCATCGCCATCACCAAACGCAAGCGCGGCAAATACGACGAGGCGGTGAAGGAAATCCGCAAACAGCTCAAGCATTTCCCGAAAGACCTGAACGGTCACATGTTGCTCGCTGAAATCCAGGCCGAACATCTCAACGACCTGCCCGGCGCGGAATTGACCATTCATCGTTTCTGTCAGCAACCCGGCCATACGCCGCCCAACATCGCGTTTGCATTGAATGCGCTTGCAGACTGGCATCTGAAATACGCGCTTGATCGTGAGGCGGCGCAGCGCGAACTGGAAACCATCGTCCAGCAATTCCCTGAAACCGAGTACTCGCAGGCTGCATTGCAACGCATCGCACATCTCGCCGGACGCGAACAACTGCTTGCCGCACATGATCGCCCAAAAATGGCGGTGCCACACGGCGTCGAGAGCATCGGCCTGCTTCACTCCACCGGTCATCTGATGCCCAAGGCCACCGACCCCGAAGCTCTGGCGCTCGAATTCGTGAAGCATCTCGAACAGTTTCCGCAGGACGCCGAGGCGCGGGAGAAGCTGGCGTGTCTTTACGCCGACCACTACAAGCGTCTCGATCTGGCGGCGGATCAACTGGAGCAGTTGATCGCGGAGCCGAACCAGCCGACGCGGTCGTTGGTGCGCTGGCTGAATCTGCTCGCGGATTTTCAGGTGCGGCTTGGTGCGGGTTACGATGCCGCGTGGCTGACGTTGGGCCGGATCATAGAAATGAATCCCACTGCGCCCGCCGCAGACATGGCGCGCAATCGCATGGATCTGCTCAAGCTGGAATTGCGGTCAAAGGAAAAGAGCCGGGCGATCAAGCTCGGCTCTTACGAACAGAATATCGGGTTGAAGGGCGGCTCAACGCACTAGTTCCAGCGCCACGCGTTTCTCGACTTCGTGCGCCACTTCAAGATCGCGTCCGCCCCATTGGGTGCGGCACTGCACGGTGACTTCCGTGATGCGCGGTTCGACCGCTTCCACACGCACCCACACGGTGCGTTGGTTGACCTTGCCTTCAACAATGCGGACGGAATTGCTGCTGGCGAGGAGCGTGGATTCGTTGTTCAAGGTGCCGTAGGCGGTCACGGCGCGTTTGGCCGCCTCGAAAACTTCCGGCATGGGACGCTCGTAACGCGCAGCCATCTGGTCCTTAACGAACGGCACCCCGACGCGAGTGCGATTGTCCACGGTGTTGACGCAGCCGGTGATCGTCAAAGCGACGCCGACGAGAACAGAAAATAGGATGCCTTTATTCATTTGAATCAAATGCAACCAGATTAAAGCCGAGCGTCAAGCAGGAAGAACCTGTTAGCCGTAGCGTCAGCCATCTTGGCTGACGTAGAGCCGGGCTTCCAGCCTGGCGGAAAATGCGTCACACGTACTAACGGCATGACTAAATCCGAACGGTTCTGCAATGCGGGCGATTTGTCCGGGCGGCATGATGCCGCCCTCTACGGCAGGCCGGGAGGCCCGCCGCTACTGCTCAAACACGAACTCAGGCGAACAATCACAATCTCGCGTTGTCAATCAGCCTCGTCTTTCCGACAAACACCGCCAGCGCAATATGGATGCCGCGTCCCACTGTCCGCGCCGGAATGAGGGTGTCAGGATCAAAAAACTCCACGTAATCCAGTCGTGCCGCAGGAACTTTATGAATCAGTTGACGCACCTGCTCTCTCAGCTTCGCAGCGGAAACGGTTTTTCGCGCAACGTTCTGTTGCACGAGCTTGATTGCCCTTCCGAGCACAGTGGCCTGTGGCCGCAGATCGCCGATGAGATATTTGTTGCGGGAACTCATGGCCACGCCGTCGCTCTCCCGCACCGTCGGGGCCACGATGATCTTCACCGGAAAGTTCAGGTTAGCCACCATGCGCTTGATGATGGCGGCTTGCTGCCAGTCCTTCGCGCCGAACACCGCCACGTCTGGCAGCACGATGTTGAACAGCTTGGCAACGATGGTTGTAACGCCACGAAAATGCACCGGTCGCGACGCGCCTTCCATCTGTTGCGAAAGAGTTTCCTCCACCACATAGGTGCTGTATCGCCCTGCCTCTTTGCCCGGATACATCTGCGCGTCCGTGGGCACGAACACAACGTCCACTCCGGCCTCACGACACAGCTTGCAATCACGGGCCAGGTCACGCGGGTAGCGTGACAAATCTTCGGCAGGCCCAAACTGCGTTGGGTTCACGTAAATGCTCACCACCACCTTGCCCGAGCGCCCCACGCGCCGACGCGCCTCGCGCACGAGACTCAAATGCCCCTCGTGCAGATAACCCATCGTCGGCACGAAGCCGATGCGCACGCTGCTGCGGCGCCATTGACCGGCGATGCGCTGCATGGCAGAGGGCGGTTTCACAATTCGCATTGGCCGAATTTGCGGAAACTGCGGCGAGCAAACAATCCAATTGTCTGAGCCCGAATGATGCAGTGCGAATTCGCGGGGAGCACAGCCGCCCCGGCTGCTGATCGGTGTGTCCTCGCGCCGAACATGGGAATCTCGGGGATTATGCTGAACATTGGAATGATTCCGCGCGCCATGTTTATGCCGCAGATTCCGATCAGCCGCAGATTCCTGTCATGGGGCTGTAAGCCCCGGAGGTGACAGCCCGGGCTGAAGGCCCGGGAACGTGGTTCAAAATAATTCCAAGGCCTGAAAGGCTGGAACGAAAAGGTGACCACCCGGTCAATTGAAGAGCAGAAAATTTGCAGCCTTTGTCGGACAAAGTTCAGCGTTCATTTTGGAAACAAAATGATGCTGGACAAATTCTTAAGCCAAGAATACCGTCGAACCCATGAACCCAGATAGGCTGCAACGTTTGCAGCTAACTAAATGTTAGGCCACTTTCGCGCACCATGACAGAGAAGTTCGCATCTCCATCCACACTGAGAGAGTTCGCGCTGGAGACTGCATCACAGCTTCGAGCAGCCGGACAGACCGAGGCTTGCGAGGTCATGGAGGCTGCGGCTACTTTTGTGACGAGCAGCGGGTGGGAGTGGCTTGGTGAGCTTGGCGCGGCGGCGGCCAGTATTCGAGAGAAGTTTCAGGTGTCAGATTTGGTCGCAGCGAGACTGGCACGTATTCGAGAGGCAGCGACTTCACAGCAGCCTTATGGATGACAGATTTATGACGATGTTGTGGCCTAATACGGAGATAGGCTGCAAATTCTACGAACCTCTGAAGAACTTCGAAGACGGGTCACCTATTTGCGTGAGCAGTGGAGGCGATTTCAGACTCCTGCTCTCGAACAATTCAACCAGCACCTTGCCATTTTCCCTGAAGCGGAAACACCCATCGCCAGCAGTAACCGGTTGAATGCTGACAAGTCGCCGGTCAACTTCCGGATTACTTTCGCTGGATTTCATGGCCGGGCGATTGCATCATGCCTTGTATGAAACTGATTCTTCACACTCACAATGTCACGTTGACCAAGGCAATCGAAGAACATGTGATGGACAAGCTCAAACGCGTTGAACATCTGGATCAACGCATCATTGACGCGCGCGTCACTCTCGAACACGACCACAAACGCATCCCGGAAAAGCAGTTCTCCTGCTCCGTCCGCCTGGCGGTCCGCGGCCCGGACCTGTTTGCCGAGGATCGGGAGGAGGATTTGTACGCGGCCATAGACATCGTCTCAAAGAAGATCGAAGGCCAGATCCGCAAGCGTCACAACAAGGCCAAGGCGCGTCATCACACCGACGCTTCCGCGACCAAGCAGAAACTCAAGGAGCGGGGGCTTTGATTGGGAGGGTTGATGGCTCAAAGTTGATGGTTGATAGAACTGAACGCGTTTGATCCGTGCCCATCAACCATCCTCCATCAACGAACAACACACTTCTAATTCGCAGCCGCGTCGTCCTTCCAATCTGCCATCCGGCAATCGAAGACGGCGCGGTTGTTGTTTCCGGCGGGCGCATCCAGGCGGTTGGCCGGTGGCGGCAACTTAAGGGAAAGTTTTCCGGGGAGACAGTTGACCTTGGTGAGAGCATCGTGTTGCCCGGACTCATCAACGCGCATTGCCACCTGGACTACACCCACATGGCCGGGTTGTTTCCGCCCCGGAAAAGTTTCAGTGACTGGATCAAGCTCATCACCACCGAGAAGTCGCATTGGACATTTTCGGATTACGCCGAGTCCTGGATTGACGGTGCGAGACAGCTCCTCCGCTCCGGCACAACCACCGTGGGGGACATCGAAGCCGTTCCGGAACTCCTGCCGGACGTGTGGGAAACCACGCCGCTGCGGGTCATTTCGTTCCTCGAAATGACCGGTGTCAAAAGCCGGCGCAAACCCGAACTCATCCTCCGTGAGGCGCGGGAAAAACTGGATCAGCTGCCCCATGGCCGTTGCCGTGGAGCATTGTCTCCGCACGCGCCCTACTCCACCACGCCAAAGTTGCTCCGGCTCACCACTGCTCTCGCCCGCAAACGAAAGCTCCGCGTCACGACGCACGTCGCCGAGTCAGCGACCGAGTTTGAAATGTTCACCACGGCGCGAGGGGAAATGTTCAACTGGCTCAAGCGCAATGAACGCGACATGCGCGATTGCGGGAAACTTTCACCCGTGCAACACCTCGCCCGCCAGAACGCGCTCGGCCCGCATCTGCTGGCGGTTCACGTGAACCACCTTGCGCCCGGGGATGCACAACTGCTCGCGCGGAAACGAGTCAGCGTTGTTCATTGTCCGCGCAGCCATGAGTATTTTCAGCACGGCAAATTTCCCTTTGAGGAATTAAGCGATGCCGGCGTCAACATCTGCCTTGGCACGGACAGCCTTGCGACTGTGTTGTCAAAGCGGAAGCAGATGCCCACGTTGACCATGTTTGCGGAGATGCGCGCCTTCGCCACGAAGCATCCTGGCGTCTCGCCACAACAAATCCTCAAGATGGTCACGCTCAACGCGGCACACGCACTCGGCCAGCGCGGCAAACTCGGCGAACTGAAACGTGGCGCATCCGCCGACCTCATCGCCCTGCCCTTTTCAGGAGGAGCCGCCGCCGCAACCGAAGCCGTGGTGCAACATTCCGGCGACGTGAGCGCAAGCATGATCGGCGGCGACTGGGCAGTCACTCCAGGTTGACGACTGCGGCGTTACCATCTGCGCTTATGCAAAAAAACGCTTGCCCTGATTTTCGCTTCCCCCAAGACTCCCACCTGTTACTCAAACAATCATCCGTCTAAAATTATGGGCAGAATCTATAACAACATAGTCGAAACCGTCGGTCGCACACCTTTGGTCAAACTCAACAAAGTCACCGCAGGACTCGAAGCCACGATTTTGCTCAAGTGCGAGTTCTTCAATCCGCTTGGCAGCGTCAAGGATCGCATCGGCATGGCGATGATCGAGGATGCCGAGAAACGCGGCATCCTCAAGAAAGACACGGTCATCATCGAACCCACCAGCGGCAACACCGGCATCGCCCTCGCGTTTGTCGCGGCGGCCAAGGGCTATCAACTCATTCTCACCATGCCGGAAACCATGTCGCTCGAACGCCGCACGCTGCTGGCGATGCTCGGCGCAAAGCTGGTTCTGACGCCTGGCCCGGAAGGCATGAAAGGCGCCATCGCCCGCGCTGAACAACTCGCCAAGGAAACTCCCAACGCATGGATTCCCCAGCAGTTTGAGAATCCCGCCAATCCTGAAATCCACAAGAAAACCACGGCGGTGGAATTGTGGGAGGACACCGACGGGAAGATTGACATCCTCGTCTCCGCCGTCGGCACGGGCGGAACGATCACCGGCTGCTGTGAAGTCATCAAGGCGAAGAAACCCTCGTTCAAAGCCATCGCGGTTGAACCGAAAGATTCGCCGGTGATTTCACAAACGCTCGCGGGCGAACCGGTCAAACCCGGCCCGCACAAGATTCAAGGCACCGGTGCAGGCTTCGTTCCAAAAAATCTTCACCTCAAGGACGGTAACGGCAACCCGCAAATCGTCGAGTGCGTCCAGGTTTCCAACGACGACTCGTTTGCAATGGCGCGACGGCTTGCAAAGGAAGAAGGATTGCTCGTGGGTATTTCCACCGGCGCGAACGTCACTGCGGCCATCGAAATCGCGCGACGCCCCGAGAATCGCGGCAAGATGATCGTCACCATCGCGTGCTCCACCGGCGAACGCTATCTGAGCACAGCACTCGCAGCGGAAGCGCGCGCAGCGGTGGGGGGATGAGCGTCGCACTTTCCGAACGCGTTATCTGCGACAGATTCTGTCGTCATTGTTCTCCCGAGCTTGGCCGGCAAGAATATGATTGCAGAAATGATTGAATGGACCCGGACTCGATCCTACGCAAGCCGCATTGACTGACACGTTCTAGCGCCGGTCAAAAATGATCGCACGGTAGAACGGACCTGAGTCCGTAGGCACGCGACGAACACCGAATATCACCGCGTTGTTGCGGGCACGCGCAGAGGCAAGCGGTTGCCAGTTCGTACCATTGTTTGAGCGGAGGAGAACAATGCGCTGGCCCGGAACTGCCGCATATTGCAGCAAGGCACGATTGGAACGCGTGCGAACCACGCTCAAGAGTTGTGCTTCGATCCTCGTCGCTTGCAGATTCAGTCGGATGTGACCGGTGCGCCCGGCGGAGTCGCCCACCCCAATCTGGTAGGTTTCGCCTTCAACTGCATCAAACGTCGCTTGCCCGTCGCCAGCGGCAATGGTTTGCAGAGTAGTCAGCGTTGAACCGGTGTACACCTTGACGGGAAAGGCGTAGTCGCTCCCATCCAACCGGATCGAAACCGGCCCGCTCATTGGCGCCGTCCATGTCCACCAAACCGTTTTACCATCCTGACCGACAAACGGCTCGCCATCTTGATGCGTTGCGCCGGCGTTGTAGCCCGTGGCGGCAACCGAAACACCACGCAATCGAATTCGGCGCTCGAAAGCGTCGTTGGAAGCGGGCCGTGTCAGCGCAAGAAACATCGGAATGTCGCCGGTCGTACCCTTGTTGCCGTCGAAGGCGATGTGGTAGTTCTCGCCTTCCACCGCATCGAACGAAACGGCGTGTGGAAAAGCGTCGAGCAAGAGCGGAAGATTATTTGCCGCAGTCAGGGAACCGACGACATCGCCGGTGTAGGCGGCAAAGATTGGGAAGAATGGTGGCGGCGGGTCTTGATCAACTTCGACTCCACAAGTGGGGTAATAGTTTCCTGATAACCAGATGATGACGCCATAACTTTGCCAGTCAGGAGGTGCGTAAGGAGGAATCTCATTCGTGGAAAGAGTCACGCGTCCCGATGCCGGGGCAGTCCATGAAAACCAGACCGAACTACCTCCTGGATTTCCCAGATGGTCCGGCTCGTTTATTTCACTGGTCGCGCCAAGATTTGAAGCATGGGATCGTAGGCGGGCACCACTAAGTATGCCTGCATTCCCGAAGTCGTCATTACCGGGCGCGGCGGTAAATTGGACGTAGAGTTGAACATCACCACCAACAGGAATGTTTGTCGTTTGAACGGGAGACCACCCCTGCCAATAGTGAATGGTTCCCGTGTTAGCGTTGGTGAATGCCATGGGTACGGGCTGGTAGGAAGCGTCCACATGAACCGCCGAGTCCAAGGCAATTTGATAGGAATGTCCACGACTCACGTGAAGCGTCGTCGAATTCCTCACACGCCAGTGACAGCCACACTCACTGGCACCGTATCCGCCAACGCCGTTTGAATCTGGAATGTTCGTGTAACACGCGAGAAAAGTGTTGCTCGCCAGCAAGGAAAGATTCCCCAGTTCCGTCCCGGAATAAACCGTGAGCAACGGCGCGAAGCCCGTGCCGCTGACTCCCAACGTGACAATGCCATTGGAAGGCGCGGTCCATGTCCACCACGCAGTCTGCCCGCTGGAAACACCGGGGACGAACGGTTCGCCAGATTCGTACGTAGCGCCTGCCAGTGTATTTGAAATTGTGACGTTCGATTCAGCAATCGTAAACCGGCCTGCAAAGTTGTCATTAGCAGGCTGCGGCTGCCCGACGACGAGGTTGGAATCAACGTAGCCGCTGATGGTGGTTGAATGAAGATCAGCTTGGATCTCGCTGACCTTTTCCTCAGCGGAGGCAGAGAGGCCATGAACCATGACTGCGGCAAAAATGCAAAGCCGCATCATGCCGCATTTGAACGTCGCATGTTTGCGAATCGTTCGAGTTTTGGGATGCGGGTTCATCAGGCCTGAATCTCTGACTCAAGACTATCAGGCAAAACCATCTATACAAGAACTAAATGGCGTGCCAACTGTATCGCAATGTGAAACTTTTTGCATTGTTGGAGCTTGGAATTTGCAGGCTTTTTCTCATAGCCTGCGCCTGAATTATGTTGCGCAAGAATTCCAGCCGTAAATCGAAATACAAAGGTGGCACGTTCGCCATTGTCGCGTCGAAATACAACTCACGCTATGTGGACGCCATGTTGCGCGCCGCCCATGCGGAATTGAAACGCGCCGGTGCCGTTGTCCGCGTCGTCCGCGTGCCGGGTGCATATGAGATTCCCGTCGTTGTTGCACGGCTCGCCCGCTCATCACGCACCACGCACCACGCACCACGTCCCGTCGCCATCCTCTGCCTCGGGGTCATCCTGCGCGGGCAGACCGTTCATGCCGCCCAGATCGGCGATGCCGTGAGCCGCGCACTCATGAGCATCCAGTTGGAAACGGGAGTGCCGGTCATCCATGAAGTGTTGCTGCTGGAGAGCCAGGAACAGGCGAAAGCCCGCTGTTGCGACCCTAAACACAATCGCGGCACCGAGGCGGCTCAGACCGCCCTCGAAATGGCCCGGGTCATGGCGGGACTTGCGGCAGAATTGGACGACGACGTGCCGTTTTGAAGAGATCAATTTCTGACTCGTCAAACCCTCCCGTGAAAGCTATCTTCAGCCTCATCATGAAGCTTTGTTTCAGTTTATTCGCGACCACTGCGCTGACAACCTCCCTCCTGGCGCAATCCACGAATGCCCCGCTACTATTTGCCCCGCCGCCACCCCTCGTGCCACAGGCGCGCTCTCAAGCCGCGTCACCTGTCGCTACAACTCCAATCGCCGTGCCAGTTCAACCCCTGGCAGCCGGGCAGTTGCCTGACACCGTGCTCGCTTGGAATTCGGTTTCCCAGGAATACGTCGCCAAGATTGGCGAACCCGAGGCCCATTTCAAATTCGCCTTCACGAATGTTTCGCCGGACGTGGTGACTGTAAATGCCGCTCCAGGATCCTGTGGGTGCACCGTTGCAAAGCTCCCGCAGTTGCCTTGGAAGGTTGCGCCGGGCGAGACCGGAGAAATTCCCGTCGTCATGAATCTTGCCGGCAAAAGCGGTGTAATTCCAAAAACTGTTACGCTGATGACCGACAAGGGAAACAGGACACTTATGGTGAGGTCCATAATTCCACCGCCAGAACCAATCACGCCGCATGCCCCGGGACAACAACCACTCATTACCGACGCCGCCCGCGCAAAGAATCAGGAACTCGCCAAGGTGGACCGGCAGGCGGTGTTCAAGGGCGATTGCGCGACCTGCCATGTGCACAAGGCGCGAGGCAAAATGGGCAAGGAACTCTACGCCGCTTCATGCGGCATCTGCCATGAGGCCGAGCACCGGGCCACAATGGTCACCGATCTCCACAACCTGAAAACACCGCCTACTGCTGAGTATTGGACATTATTTATTGTGAACGGGAAAGCCGGCACCCTCATGCCCGCATTCTCACAAGCGCAAGGCGGACCATTGACTGACGCACAGATTGAATCACTCGTGGATTATCTGGTGAAAGATTTCCCAAAGACACCGGCGGCAACACACGCCTCCATTCCAAGCGCGACAGCGAAGTGACTTCTGTTTGATCCCCTGCCTTGGAGCACTCCATCAAGGAAGTCCGGGCAGGTTCAATCTTCTTCCACGGCCTCGGCTTCTTCCGCTTCGGCAACCGGCGCAATGCCGTATTCCTTGAGTTTGTTGCGCAGGGTGCGGATGCTCAAACCAAGTTTTCGCGCGGTGTGGGTGCGGTTGCCGCCGCACTGTTCAAGCGCCCGCAATATGTAACGTTTCTCGATCTCACCGAGCAATTCAATCTCGCCGTTGGTTGGAGGGCTTGACACCCCCGCCGGAACGCCGGACGACCCAACCGCAGCGGAAGCCGCCCCGCCAAATCCGAGATGCACCGGCTTCAACTCCTCGCCGTCCGAGCAAAGAATCACCGCGCGCTCGACCACGTTCTGCAATTCGCGCACGTTGCCCGGCCAGTTGTGCGACTCCAGCGCAGCGCGACATTCCTTGGAAATGCCGCTGACCTTGACACCGTGTTTGCGTTCAAAACGGCGCATGAAGTTTTCGGCAAGAAACAAAATGTCCTCGCGACGCTCCCGCAACGGCGGCACAAAAATGGGAACGACATTCAGCCGGAAATAAAGGTCCTGACGGAATTCCTTGCGCTCAACGCTCTGTTCGAGATCGCGGTTGGTGGTGGCGATCACACGCACGTCCACCTTGATGGTGCGTGAACCGCCCACCCGTTCGAGTTCGCGTTCCTGCAACACACGCAGCAGTTTTGCCTGCACGTGAGGCGAGATTTCGCTGATCTCGTCGAGAAGGATTGTTCCGCCGTGCGCGAGTTCAAAGCGCCCCTCGCGCTTGTTGACCGCACCGGTGAACGCGCCTCGTTCGTGCCCGAAGAATTCGCTCTCGATGAGGTTCTCAGGCACTGCGGCACAGTTGACGCGGATGAATGGCGCGGTCACACGCGGACTTTCGCGGTAGATGGCGCGCGCCACGAGTTCCTTGCCGGTGCCGCTTTCGCCCTGAATCAAAACCGTGGCCTGTGTGCGCGCCACCTTGCGGATGAGATCGCGCAACTGATCCATCGCCGGGCTGCGCCCGAGCAATTCCTGGCCGCTTTCGGAATCCTCCTCCCGCGTAAAAAACTCGTTCACCTTTACCAGCCTCGTGAACTCCTCGGCCTTTTTCAGGATCACATCAATGTGATCCAGGGCAAAAGGCTTGATGATGTAATCAAACGCGCCGTCCTTCATACATGCTACTGCGGATTCCACAGAGCCAAACCCCGTCATCACCACCACGAGCGGCTTGATCGGGCGGGACTGCAACTGGCGCAACAACTCCGTACCGTCGCCATCAGGCAGGCGCACATCCACGAACATGAGATCGAAGTTGTCCTTGGAGAGAAATTCCGCGGCGGCAGCGATGGTGCCGGCGCCGGCAACGTCGTAATGCTTGTGTCGCAACTGCGTTTCCAGGCTCTTGCGAATGATCGGGTCGTCTTCGAGGACAATGATTTTTTCTATCGGCATGGTGTTCTTGGTCTCAGCCCGGTGCTATATCGTCTCCGCTCACTTTGACTGGCGGCGATAAAGGTCGGCAACAAAATGCGGCCGTTGCCGGCTGGCCGGCGGGAGGTGACGCGGCGGCACGAGGCCGCGCCGCAACAGCGCCTGCTCGTTCTCCCGGTCCAAAACGATGATCTTCATGATCAGGTCCTGGTTTTGTCGCAACAACGTTGGCACTTCCGGAAATCGCGCACGCATCGCCGCCTCCAATCTCTGCCAGGTGGAACGGTGCTGACGGATTTGATTTAGCGACTGGTCGAGACGGGGAAGCAAGTTTTTTTTGGCCTGGTACGCGGTAAAGTTCAAAGCGCCCTCTGCGGCGCGCAGCGCTTCGCTCTCGCTCTCCACCACGCCGAGAATTTCCTGGCACAACGCCAGGTGACGTCGCAAATCCTGAATGATGGCGGCAATGTTCTCCGTGCTCACGCCGCTGATTCTGGCTGGGAAATCGCCGGGGTCAACCTCAACCCTTCAAAAAACTCGCCACTCAACGCCGGCCAAACCGCGCCAGCAACTTCTGGTGAATATCACCGAAGCCGCCATTGCTGAACACACATACCACATCGCCAGGTTGAACGTGCATCCCTGCGTGCGTGACGATTGAGTCCGCGTCCGACAGATACGCTGCATTCTTTCCTGCCGCTTTGAGGTCGGCGATCAGTTGATCTGGATTCAACCGTTCCTCGGGTTTGAGCAGTTCGAGGCGCGCCACCTGGGCAACGATCACGCCATCAGCAACTGCGAACGCTGCCGCAAGTTCGCTCTGGAAGACATTGCGGCGCGTGGTGTTGCTGCGCGGCTCGAAGATGGCCCAGAGTTTGTCGTTGGGATATTTCAACCGCAACGCCGCCAGTGTTTCGCGGATCGCCGTCGGATGATGCCCAAAATCATCAATCACTGTCACGCCGCCAGAAATACCCCGCACTTCCATGCGGCGCTTGATGCCCGTGAACGTGTCGAACGCAGATTGGATTTGTTTGTTCGAGAGGCCGCAATGCTTCGCCGCCGCCACAACCGCGAGCGCGTTGCGCACGTTGAATTCGCCGGCGAGATTCAGGTGAAATTTCGCGCTGGGGATCTCGAACTCGCTCGCCGTTGGCCCAAGCCGCATGTTGGTCGCACGGATGGAGTTTTCCTCGCCGAGGCCGAAACGCTTCACCGGACAGAAATTTACGTTGAGCAACGGCGCAAGGTTGGGATCATCGCCGTTGCCGAGCAACAGGCCGTTACGTGGGACGAGCCGGATGAAGTGCGAGAAGGTCTTCTGCACGGCGGCGAGGTCGGCGAAGATGTCCGCGTGATCAAACTCGACGTTGTTGATGATTGCGACCTCGGGCAGGTAGTGGATGAATTTGCTGCGCTTGTCGAAGAATGCGGTGTCGTATTCGTCACCCTCGATAATGAACCACTCGCTGTCTGTAAACCGCGCGCCCTGCGACAGATTGTTCGGGATGCCGCCGATGAGATAGCTCGGATTCAATCCGTTGTGCTCGAACACCCATGTGAGCAGCGAGGTCGTGGTGGTTTTGCCGTGCGTGCCACTGACGACGAGACACCGTTTGCCTCGGATGAAAAACTCGCGCAACAAATCCGGCAACGAACAAAACCGCAGTTTGTGATCCAGTGCAAACTCCGCTTCAGGATTGCCGCGAGAGATGGCGTTGCCGATGACGACGAGGTCTGGCTTGTGCGCGAGATTCTTCTCCGCGTAGCCGTTCATCACGGCGATCTTGCGGCTGGCAAGGAAGGACGCCATCGGCTCATAAACATTGCTGTCCGAACCGGTGACGGTGAAACCTTTTTCCAACATGGCCACGGCAGCAGCAGCCATCGCCGTGCCGCCAATGCCGACAAAGTGGACTGATTTGATTTCGGAAAACATGCCGCCGCAAAGATAAAGAAATCGCATGGCGGAGAAAGCTGAAATGCATCCGGTTCATTGGCAGTGATACAATTGGCTGCCGAAAACTGCGCTTCAAAGTCGAATTTTGGATCATGCCGGTCGCGATTCGGCTTGCCGAAACCACCAGTCTGATGGCAGTCTAATGCCGGTAAAATCCGCCCCCAGCGCATGGGAAAACCTTCCTTCAACTCAGTTGCTGGTTTACAGCTCGCAGGCGTCCTCGTCTTGCTTTGCGTTCCCCTTGCCTGCCGTGCGAACAGTCAGGTGGTAACGTGGGGCAGCACCAACAGTTTCGGGTTGGGAAATGTTCCTGCGAATCTTACCAATGTCGTGGCACTTGCCGCCGGGGACTCCCATAGCGTCGCGCTAAAAGCTGATGGCAAGGTGGTGGTCTGGGGTTCGAATGGCGCGGGTCAGACAAATGTTCCAGCCGCCGCCAGCAACATTGTCGCAGTTGCCGCCGCATGGCAGCATACCGTTGCGTTGAAATCCAACGGCACAGTCGTGGCATGGGGAACCGGCGGAGCCACTGTTCCCGCGGGATTGACCAACTTGATTACGATTTCCGCCGGTGATTATTTTAATCTGGGATTGAAAGCAAACGGTACTGTTGTCGCCTGGGGTGACGCTGGCAGCGCGACGAATGTGCCCGCCGGGTTGAGCAACGTGGTGGCGATTGCGGCGGGTGGCAATTTCAGTGTCGCTTTGAAAGGAGATGGGACGATCGTGACTTGGGGTTCGTCGCCCTCAACAACCGGGCTGACCAATGTGGCGGCAATTGCAGCGGGAGAATTTCCCCTTGTGAGTTTGAAGGCCAACCGGACAGTGGCTGGCTCCGGGGCTACGGTGTATAGCAATGTGGTTTCCGTGGCGGCCGGTCGCTATCATAGCCAGGTATTGAAGGACGACGGAACGGTGACCGCCTGGAACGGTGCGCCAACCCCCACCCCGCCCGCCACCCTCACCAACGTCGTGGCAGTTGCGAGCGGTCAGAATCACTGCCTGGCGCTGATCGGGGACGGCCCGCCGGTTTTGACCACGCCGATGCTCAACCGCTCCGTGTTACCCGGAAGCGACGTTCCGTTTTACATTTCCGCCGTTGGGGCGCGGCCCCTGGCGTATCAATGGCAGGCGAACGGGACGAACATTCCCGCCGCAACCAATGTGACTCTGCTCCTGACCAATGTCGTGCCGGACGATTCCGGAAACTATTCGGTTATCGTCACGAACAATTTCGGCTCAGTGACCAGTTCCGTTGCGGTCTTGACGGTGGCTGATTTTTCCGCCGCCTTGAACACGACCGGTCTGGTTTGGACCACGACGGGCAATTCGCAGTGGTTCATCGAAACGAACGTGACGCATGATGGCGTCGCGGCCTTGCAGAGCGGTGTGCTCACCAATTTCCAATCCACCACGCTGCAAACCACCGTCACCGGGCCGGGCACGCTGACGTTTTGGTGGAAAGTTTCCGGGCCGGGCGACGCGCCGCTGCGTTTTTTTGGCGGCAATTCCCAGCAGGCCGGCATCACCGGCAACGTGGACTGGCAGCAGAAAACATTTTATCTCGGCGCTGGCCCGCAAGTTTTGAAATGGATCTTCCAAAAGGGCGGCAACGCCAGCGTCCCGCCTTATTCAGGCTGGGTGGACGAAGTGAGCTTCACGCCCGGGGCGACCGCGCCGATTTTCACGACGCTCCCCGTCAGCCAGTCGCAAGCGTCCGGGTTTTCCGCGACGTTGTCAGGCGCGGCGACCGGCACGCCGCCCTTGAGTTATCAATGGCAGTTGGACCACTCGGACATTCCAGGTGCAACGGGTGGCGCTTACACGATTGCGAATCTGCAATCCTCCAACGCCGGAAATTACAGCCTCGTCGTGAGCAACATCGCCGGAATCACCAACACTGACGCCACGCTTGAACTCGGACAGATTGCCGCGTGGGGCGACAACGGCTACGGCCAAATTACCGTGCCGCCGGGAATGACAAACGTGCTGGCGATTGCGTGCGACAAAATCCACAACCTTGCGTTAAAGAGTGATGGCACGGTCGTGGCGTGGGGCAACAATGACGGCGGTCGCGCCACGGTGCCCGCCGGATTGTCCAATGTCATCGCTGTCGCGGGCAGCGCCGGTGCTGAATACAGTCTGGTGTTGAAGGCGGACGGTACCGTGACAGCATGGGGGAACAACTCTCATGGCCAGACAAATGTGCCGTCCGATTTGACCAACGTCGTGGGCATCGCCGCCGGCTGGTATCACGGCATGGCGCTCAAGACGGACGGCGCGGTCGTTGCCTGGGGTTACAACAACGACGGAGAGGCGAACGTCCCGACCGACTTGTCAAATGTGGTCGCGATTGCGGGTGGAAGTTTTCACAGTCTGGCCGCGACGGCGGACGGAACTACGGTTGGTTGGGGACAAAACGGCGTTCAAACGATTATTCCGACGGGTTTATCCAACGTCGTCGCCGTCGCCGGCGGTTTGTTTTTTAGTTCGGCCGTGCGGAGCGACGGCACGGTTGTGTCGTGGGGCGACAATTCGTCGGGCCAGACGAATGTGCCGTCGGATTTAACCAACGTCGTCGGCCTCGCGGCGGGTTGGTATCACGGCCTGGCCTTCAAGGCGGACGGCACGATCGCCGCGTGCGACACGAATTCAACGGTGCCGCTGGGATTGACGAACATCATCTCCGTGGGGGCCGGCTTGTTTCACAACCTCGCGTTGCAGGGAATTTCTCCGCCGGTGTTGCACGCGCTCGTGACCCAACCAATCATGACTCCGAACGGCTTTCAAGTTTCCATCCCGACGCAGAGCGGAAAAATCTACCGGTTGGAATACAAGGACTCGCCGGCTGATGCGGACTGGATTCCGCTGTCGCTGGTCGCCGGGAATGGCGGTGTTAAAACTCTGACCGACGCGACCACGACTGGAATGCAACGCGTTTATCGCATTCGACAGTGGTAGCAAATCTGAAACTCAGGAAAGCGGGAAGTTTTCAAAGATGAGCAAGGTTGAAGCCGCCAGAGGGATTCGCCATGATACCACACATGAACTGCATCTTCTGGCCGCTGAGATTAGCGGCGTTTTGCGGGATTGGAGCCGTCACTTGGACCGCGCTCGCGCAGTATCCTTCATCACCTCAAATCGCAAAGGACGGCACGACGGTTGTTCTCGAGGAATACGCGAGCCTGCCGCTGTCGAGCGCGACGACGGGCAATTATCCACCAACCATCAATCTGGCCGGGCAGTTGGGACGGGTGAACTTCCTGCGCCCTGAACCCACCAACGCACCTTTGTCCGCATCCCGTTTCTTCGTCTGCGACCTCAATCGCAATCTCTACATCCTCGATAGGACGTCGAAGTCATTCACGACTTATATCAACTTCGAGGAGGTCTTCCCTAGATTTGACAACAGCCCAGGCTACAGCGGCGGTCTCGTCACATTTGCCTTCGACCCGGATTATGCGGCCAACGGGATTTTTTACACG
This sequence comes from Verrucomicrobiota bacterium, assembly GCA_013140495.1. Lineage (GTDB taxonomy): Bacteria > Verrucomicrobiota > Verrucomicrobiia > Limisphaerales > JADLHS01 > JADLHS01. The sequence continues at coordinate 4,666 of JABFSR010000227.1, read as the reverse complement.
GTTCATACCGAGCTGACCAATCTTCCCGCACTCGGCCCAACAAATGGCCACCTGCCGAATCTGACAACCAATGGCTACACGACCACGACGACGTTTGATCCACCTGCTGAGTTGGCCTCACGCCGGGCCGTCCTGATTGAATGGAGTGACACCAACATCAATAACGCAACATTCGAGGGCACGGCCCGTGAATTGTTAAGGGTGGGATTCAACGATACTTCCCATCCATTGGGCGATTTGATCTTCAACCCGCTCACGCAGCCCGGCGATACTGACTATCGAAATCTCTACATCGCCAGCGGCGACGGCGCGGCTGGCGAAACCCCCGGCGCACAACACACCACCCCACAGCGACTGGATGCGTTACAAGGGAAAATCCTGCGGATCACGCCGGACCTCGCATTACGAACGAACACCAGCAGCGTCAGCCCAAATGGACGTTATCGAATACCTACGAGCGGCCCGGACCCGAATCCTTTCGTATCGCTGGCTCTCGCCGGATTGAAAAAAGAAATTTTCGCCTACGGCTTCCGCAATCCACACCGCCTGAGTTGGGATGCGGCCTCCAACGCACTGATCGTGGATGACATCGGGCTGTATTCCTGGGAGGAGGTGAACATCATTCACAAAGGAAGCAATTATGGCTACGCCGAGCGCGAAGGTATCGAACAACTCTTCGTTGGCGGCGCCAACGACGGCAAGACAGGCAGTCAGGTTGGAATCGCATTCCCATCGAATTCCGATTCGCTCATCGTCACCGGCCTGGTCAGTGCGGTCACGCCGGTCTATCCCGTTGCCGAGTACAGCCATCGTGACGGCGACGCCATCAGCAGCGGCTTTGTTTATCGGGGTTCATTGATGCCGGCGCTCCGGGGCAAATATGTTTACGGCGAAATCACCACCGGTCGCGTGTTTTATTGCGACCTCGCCGAGATGATGGCCGCTGACGACGGAAACCGGCTGACCATTGCGACCAATCGCGAGTTGCAAATCGTTTTCAACGGCGTCAAGCGACGCGTGTTCGACATTCTCTCGGACAAGTATCATCAGAAAGGCGGCAACTCTTCCAGCGGCGCACTTCCCGGCGGCTGCGGCGGTTTGGCCACAGGTGGAAACGATCCGCAGGGAATTCCCTATGGTTGCGGACGGGCCGACATTCGTCTCGCCCAGGATGCCGATGGTGAATTGTATCTCCTGAGCAAGAGCGATGGCATGATCCGCAAGTTCACAGCCGCGCTCATCCCGCCAACCATTGGAAGCATCCGCCTGACCAACGGCGTCGCCACACTCATCTGGCCCTCGATCAGCAACCAGAATTACCGGGTGCAATACAAAACCACGCTCACCAATGCAAACTGGACCGATCTGCCGGGCGACGTGACCGCCACCGGCACAAACGCGTCAAAGACCGACACACTTGGAGTGAGCAATCGTTTCTATCGAGTCAAGGCACAGTAGCTCAAGCAAGCAATCTCAATTTTCATCTTCCACCAGATTTTCCCACTCGGGATAAACCTCGGGTTTGAGTTGTCCGCGACGGATGAGTTCCTGCAAGTCCCGGATGATGGTGCGGCGGGCGACTTTGAATTCACGGGCCAGCGCCGAGATGTTCGGGCGTTCGCGGGATTTGCCGATGATCTCGATGATGCGATTCTGGCGGCTGAGACGGTCGGTGGAGCGGCTCAACAATTCCTGGGTGTCAACGCGCCGGGCGCGTTCGAGCGCTTCAAATTGGCGGACAATTTCGGTGTCACCACACTCCTTCAATGCCGTGGCGATCGTGCGCTTGAGTTCCCGGATGTCCACGGGCTTTGGCAGACAGTAATGCGCACGCCGCGGCCCCTGCAATGCGGCCATCTGCTGTCGCACTTCAAGCGCGCCGCTGACGATGATGATGGGAACGTGCGGCAGCAGTTCCTTGAACTCGGGCAAAAACTCCAGCCCAAGTTCACCGCCGGCAAGAACGTGATCGAGAATCAAAAGGTCTGGCGCGCCTAGCGGAACTTTTGAGAGAGCATCGCTCCCGTTGAGGGCGCGGGTGAGGCGGTAACCGCTCAACGATTCCTCGTAGATTTCGTATTGAAGATCGTCATCTTCAATGATCAGCAGGTGAGGTTGGTTCATGGCGTTGTTTCAGGTTCACGCACGGGCAGGATCAAAGTAAACGTGCTCCCCTGCCCCACGACGGATTCCACAGCGAGGCCCGCTTCCATTTTTTTTGCGAGCTCATACACCATCGAAAGCCCAAGCCCCGTTCCCCTTTTGGTGGAAAGCGCTTTGGTGGTGAAGAACGGCTCGAAGATTCGCGGTTTGATGTCCGGCGGAATGCCGCTGCCGTTGTCGCGTACGGAAATCAGGATGTAATTCTCCGCCACCACCGGCGTCAGAAAAAGTTCCGGCGGCAGCGTTGTCGCGAATTTCGTGGTCAGGGTGATTTGCTTCCGGCTGGTCATTGCCTCGGCGGCATTGAAAATGAAATTGAGCAGAATTTGTTGCACGAAGTCGCGGCGGACGGACAGTTGCGGCAAACCTTGCCCACGCTCGAAACGCACCTCCACCTCGCGCAGGAAACGGTCGCCGAGCAGCTTTCGGGTTTCATCCACCACCGCGTTGAGATCGCACGGGGCTGGCGGTTGATCGGTGCTGCGGCTGAAACCCAGCATCGCGTCCACGACTTCCGCGCCCTGTTGCACCACGGTTTTGATGCGATCCACGCGCGTCCGGATTTTATCCGGCTTGTCGGCATTGTCCTCGATGATCTGGGCCGAGCCTTTGATGATGGAGAGGATGTTGTTGAAGTCGTGTGCGATGCCTGCGGCAAGCGAACCGAGCGCGTTCATCTTCTGGCCGTGCAGAAGCTCGCGATTGGCGACTTCAAGTTCGCGCGTGCGTTCGGCGATCTGCCGCTCCACTTCCGCGTAGCTGCGCTGGAGTTTGCGGTGACGGTTGAAAGCCAGCGCCGCGAAGAAAATCGCCACGCCAAGCGCGACAGTGAGGATCAGCACCAGACGCGTTTCTTGATACCACGGGACGACCATGGTGAATTCCAGTCGTGCAGGTTTGGGATCAATGTTCCCCGCGCGATCCAAGGTGCGGACTTGGAAGTAATGTTTGCCGAGCGGCAGATCGGTGAAGAAAACTTCGTTCAACTCCTGAAATGGCGACCACTCACGCTCGTCGAGACGATACGAGAACAGCAGCCGATCGGGCAAAGTTTGCTTCCACTTGTCGCAACCTCGAAACGCAATCGTCACCACCGCTCCTTCGCGGTAGTGCGCCTCCCCGGGCGGAGTTGAAACGATGTACGTGCGCGGCACGTCAGTGTCAGCCCCGGGATGAAACGCGCTCCAGCCGCGAGTTGTCTCGATGGCGATTCCTCCGACCGCGTCTTCATGAATGCTGCGAACCTCCACTGCGGGCAACCCATCCTCGGTGCCATTGGCAATCCACCTGCCCTGCGCGAAACGATGTACGCCGTTGACTGCGGCGACCCAGAGCGTGCCGTCACGCGAGCAATGCAGCGCGTTGATTGAGTCGAATCCTCCGCGCAACATGAGCCAGTTCTTGCCGTCAAATTCCCAGACTTTGTTCGGCGTGCTGCACCAAAACCGCCCATCCGGCGACTCCGCGAATCCTATCACCTCCTCTGGACCGACCTGATTCGTTGAGGAAAAAATCCCCCAGACATTTTGATGCCGCCAGGCTATCTCACTTGCGCCGCCGAGCCAGATGTCGCCGTTCTTCGCGTCAAATCGTGCCTTCCAATCTGTGTGCGACTTGATCCCTTCCGGCACATCGGACCTAGCGACTGACACAGAGCGCGGCATAATGCCCACCGGCGCTACAATGGCTTCCCACAACTCGCCCGCCCGACGAAACAATCCATCGGAAGTGGCAAACCAAACCGCACCGCTAGGTTCAGCCTGCACATCAAAGACCCGACGGACGGAAAATACGTCGGGCAGTTGTGCGGTTTCTCGGAACAATTCGCCAACAAGGATGTTAGTGCTCACAGGTTTCGAGACTGCATCAATTTGCAGATGTTCAGGGTCGGAGGAGTCTAGTTGCAGCGTTTCTTCGGGGAGCAAAATCAACACGCGCCCCTGGCGAATCGGCTGAAGGCGGACTTCGTTGGTTCGTCCGGCCCGAAAGTGCGCAGCGACTTGCGGAACAGGATGCGGCGACCATTCGCCATCCCGAAACTCCAACAAGCCATCGCGCGTCACCGTCCATAGTTGACCGCCGGGACTTTCGTACAATCGTCCACGATTCGTTCCCGGCGCGGGCAGGGTTGAAAACTCATAACCGTCGAAGATGGAGATCGAGCCTAGTCTGGAGTGGCGCACGAGGATGTTTCCGCCCGCACCGACGGTGACAGAGACACAGGAGTTTTCCCGCAAGCCATCCGCCTTGGTGAAAGCGCGCCAGTGATTTGTCTGCGGGGCGGCAAAGCCAGTTGACAGCGCGATGAGCGCGGCAACGAAACTAAAAGTCTGTTTGAAACGCAGCTGGACCGCACCGACCAATTTGACCGGAGTGTGCCCGTCCCCGGGCACAGCAACATGGAACGGCTGTGGCGCATAAGTTGTTCAATCATCCTCAGAATGTTCACGCTGCTGCGCCCGGGGACGGGCGCACTCCAAACCGGAGTTTTCATTGCGCGAGA
>JABFSR010000127.1 GCA_013140495.1 Verrucomicrobiota bacterium | reverse complement strand
CCGTAGCGGCGGGCGTCTCGCCGGCCGTAGAGCCGGGCATCCTGCCCGGCGGAACAAACTCCGCCAGTTCAGAGTCGCAGGAAAACCCCCAACACAAATCCGGGAGCAACGATTCTCTCCGGGCGGCTGGAAGCGCGCCCTCTACGGCAGGCAAGATGCCCGCCGCCACGGTGCAACTGTTCGCCGAAGCCAATGATAAGATCGAAAAACTTTGGGCACAGTGGCCGGAAGGCGAGACCCAGCTGGCACTAATTGCCCGCAATGAGCCGCGCGAAACCCACATGCTCAAGCGCGGGGATTTCCTCAAACCCGGCAACGCAGTCCAATCCGGCACACCTGCATTCCTGCATCCACTGCCGCAGAATGCGGACGGCTCGCGACTCACACTCGCGAGATGGCTCGCGGACAAGAAATCTCCGACAACCGCCCGCTCGTTTGTGAATCGTGTGTGGCAATCCTACTTCGGCACGGGCCTGCTTGAATCTCCGGAAGACTTCGGTACGCGGGCGGAATTGCCATCACATCCTGAGTTGCTTGACTGGCTGGCGTGCGAGTTCATGGATGTGGACTGGAGCGTCAAGAAGCTGCATCGCCTTATCGTGAATTCGGCCACCTACCGGCAATCCTCCCGCGTCAGACCAGAACTTTATGCGCGCGACCCTTACAACCGATTGCTTGCGCGCGGATCGCGCTTCCGGGTCGAAGGCGAGATCGTCCGCGACATCGCGCTCGCAAGCAGCGGCCTTTTGAATCCCGCGTTCGGCGGGCGCAGTGTGTTTCCACCTGCGCCGGACTTCTTGTTCCAACCACCGGCCAGTTACGGTCCGAAGACTTGGAAGGAAGACACAGGCACAGAGAAGTATCGTCGCAGCCTCTATATTTTCCGTTACCGCTCCGTGCCGTATCCCATGCTGCAAACTTTCGACGTGCCGAATGGCGATTTCTCCTGCGTCCGCCGCCTCCGCTCGAATACGCCCCTGCAAGCACTCGTGTCGCTGAACGAAACCACTTTCATGGAATGTGCCCAGGCTCTTGCGCGAAAAACTTTGACCGAAGGCGGCAAGACTGACGCCGACAAAATCAACTTCGCCTTCCGCCGCACGCTTTCCCGTCCGCCGACTGACAGCGAACGAAGGGAACTGTTCGCGCTGTTGGAGAAACAAACCAAACACATCGGCGCAGGCTGGGTGAACGTGAACGAACTGGCCACGGGCAAAAGCGATTCGTCCACGAAACTGCCCGCCGGTGCGACGCCAACGCAACTCGCCGCCTACACTGTGATTTCGCGCGTGCTGTTGAACCTCGACGAGACGATCACCAAAGAATAGCGATGAAAAACCCACCCAAACACTCAAGCACCCAAATACCCAATGGCCGTTGCTTGACCGCGCGTTCCTGGGCGCTTGGGCTATTGGGTATTCGCCTACTTCTTTCCCACCTATGAGCTGTCAAGACCATCTGTACTTCGGCAAAGACCCGCGCGAAATCTCGCGGCGCTGGTTCTTCCAGCAATGCGGCGTGGGCCTCGGTGCAATTGCACTTGGCACGTTGTTCCGAGAAAACGGCTGGGCGGCATCGGCAGCAGGCGGACCGCTTGCGCCGAAACAACCACACTTCGCACCCAAGGCCAAACGCGTCATCTTTCTTTTCATGGCCGGTGCGCCGAGCCATCTGGAGTTGTTCGACTACAAACCGGAGCTTGCGAAGTTCGACGGCACATTGCCACCTGCGGAGTTGATCAAGGATTACCGCGCGGCGTTCATCAGCCCGAGTTCCACGCTGCTCGGGCCGAAGTTCAAGTTCGCCAAACACGGCAAGTGCGGCGCAGAATTATCCGAGTTGCTTCCGCATCTCGCGACTGTTGCAGACGACATCGCCATCGTGAAGTCAATGCACACGGATGCGTTCAACCATGCGCCGGGTCAGCTTTTGATGAGCACGGGTTCGATGCAGTTCGGTCGCCCGAGCATGGGCGCGTGGTGTACTTATGGTCTGGGCACGGAGTCGCAGGATTTGCCGGCGTTCGTGGTGTTCAGCACCGGTAAAAAGGGTCCGAGCGCGGGCGCGAGCAACTGGGGACCGGGCTTCCTGCCATCCGTGCATCAAGGCACAATGTTCCGCAGTGTTGGTGATCCGGTGCTCTATCTTTCCAACCCCAAAGGCGTGGACACGCAGATCCAACGCGATACGCTCGACTCCATCAAACGGTTGAACCAGCAACACCTCGACATCGTCGGTGACCCGGAAATTGCCACGCGAATCAACCAGTTTGAACTCGCGTCACGGATGCAAACAGCGGCGCCGGAGCTGATGGACATTTCCAAAGAGCCGAAGGAAGTCCTCGAAATGTACGGCGCGGAGCCGGGCAAGGGTTCATTCGCCAACGCCTGTCTGCTCGCCCGGCGCATGGCGGAGAAGGGCGTGCGCTTCATCGAAATCTTCCACGAGGCTTGGGATCAGCACGGTGCGTTGAAGAAAGATATCGCGCAAAATTGCAAAGACACGGATCAGGCGGCTGCAGCACTCATCAAGGACCTCAAACAACGCGGTTTGTTGGACGATACACTCGTCGTCTGGGGAGGAGAGTTTGGTCGCACTCCAATGGTGCAGGACAAAAGCGGCGACGGGCGCGATCACCATCCCAATTGTTTTTCGATGTGGCTCGCAGGCGGCGGTGTGAAGCGCGGCGTGACCATTGGTGAGAGCGACGATTTCGGTTTTAATGCGACACAGGATAAAGTCCACGTCCATGATCTCCATGCGACAATGATGCACCTGCTCGGCTTCGATCACACAAAATTGACGTATCGTTTCCAGGGCCGTGACTTCCGCCTGACGGATGTTCATGGCGAGCTCGTGAAGAAACTGTTGGCCTGAACGCTCCCGGGACGAATTCCCCCACGCTACAACGGCTTGGCTACTTCAATCTTCTCCGCGATTTCGCGCGGAATATGAGTGGCAGTCATCTTGCCCTGTGGATCGCATGTCACGCAGACAACGGTGAGTTTGCCGCGCGCGACTTCCACGATGGGATTCGCGTTGAGCTTCCGGAATCGGAATTCGTAGCTCAATGACTTCGATTTCTTTTCCGTCACGATCATGTGGACTTCCACCTCGTCTTCAAAGCGCAGTGGCTGTCTGAAGTCGCATGAGGCGTGGACACGCGGCCAGCCGACGGGCGGATTGGTTTGATTGGATACGATGGAATAGCCAATGGACCTGAAGAATGCGTGCTCCGCGGTTTCCATGAAGCGGAAAAAATTGGAGTAGTGAACGATGCCCACCATGTCGGTCTCGCTGAACTCGACGCGTCGGATGATTTTGAATTCAGATGGCATGGGATGTTTTCTTTGAACGGGAGACAGTCATTACCGGCGAAAAAATGTTTCCATCAGCGAGCCACGCTCGGTGCGAATGACGGCTCCCGTGTGGACGTTGTGGCGATCAAACCAGCCCTGCGGCACCTCAAGCACGAACTGGATGTTGTTCGATTTTGATTGAACTCCAACTTCATCGCCGGGGTCCAGTTTGATGATTTCGAGGATGGTTCCGTTAGGCGCAATGTAGGCCGCTGAAAGTGGGACAGTGCAGTTGCGCATGTAAAAGTTCTTTGGGCCGGGGACAGGAAACACGAAGACCATGCCTTCGTTCTCAGCCATGCTGGTGCGAAACATCATGCCGGTGGCAATCTGCACAGGCTCCCGGGCGATTTCAGTGATTAGTTCCTCCGCACCGAGCCAGACTTTTATGGTCGGCAGTTTCGGTTGCGCATGAAGCAGGTGACCGCGAACGGGGTCAACCTGATTTGCGACCGTTTGCGGATTCGTGCCCGAGCCACCACCAGCGGAACTGGACGGTTTGCACGCGCTACAAAAAACAATGACGCAAGCAATGGCGGCCAGACGGACGTAACCTGTCACGTACTTCATGTATTCAGCCTGCATGAGACGCATCCGAGGTAAAGCACGAAAACGAGCGGAGAAAGCATCAACCTCGAAATGCGATATGTCTGGCACAAGTCAATCGCGTCGTTGGAGCGGGACTTCCGGTTTGCACGCAAGCGCCTGCCGCCTTAATCTCCACGCGCTTGAAGATTCGATTGATCATCCCTGTGATTCTGTGTGCTGCGTTCACGGCGTTGGGTGCGGAGGAATACTACGCCGCCACAAATCTTTGGAAGGCGCTCATCGGTCCTGCTTGCGTGTCTTCGCCTGCGTTGGGACATGACGGGGCTGTGTATGTCGGTTCCTGGCAGGGGCATTTGTTTGCATTCAACCCGGATGGTTCGAAGCGTTGGAGATTCAAGACTGGTTTTGAGATGGCTTCCTCGCCCGCTGTTGGAACGGATGACACCGTTTACATCGGCTGCCGCGACCGGAATTTTTATGCGGTGGACAAGAAAGGACGCAAGAAATGGATGTTCAAGACCGACGGCTGGGTGGATACCTCGGCGGCGATTGGTCAGGATGGGACTCTCTACTTTGGCTCCTGGGACAGGAAGTTTTACGCAGTCAACCCGGACGGATCGAAGAAGTGGGAATTTGTCACGCGGGGACCGGTGCTGTCTTCGGCGGCGATTGACGCCGGGGGCGTGATTTACTTTGGATCGAATGACCGCAAGTTTTACGCGCTGAATCCGGATGGTGCGAAGCGATGGGAATACGCAGCCGGTGGTGCGGTGATTTCATCACCGGCGATTGGCGACGACGGGGCACTCTACTTCACCTCGCTGGACGGAAAGTTGCATGCATTGAATCCCGATGGAACGCCGCGCTGGGAGTTGCAGACGGGCGGCATCACGCCGGCGTCACCATCGCTCGCAGTGGATGGAACGATTTATCTTCTGGTGAACACAAATTGCTGTGCCGTGAGTCCCGAAGGAAAATTCAAATGGAAGGAGAACATCTGGACGCATCCTGAAGAAGAATGGAGCGCCACCGCGCCCGCCGTGCTGTCCACCGGCGTGGCGTTGTTCACCTCTGGTGATGGCCTGGTGATGGCGCACCGACCCGAAGGCAAATGGTATTGGAATTTCTGGCTTAATGGCCCGAGCAGATCATCGCCGTTGGTTGGAGTAAACGGTGTGGTTTATGCCGCCGGCATGGGCACGGAGTTGTACGCCATCAAACACGACACAGGCCTGGCAGAAAGTTCGTGGCCGATGTTTCGGGCCAATCCACAACACACAGGGCGGGTGGGTGGTTCGCGGTGACAGCCAGAGTCTTTGGTTCTGTCCAGGTCAAACCTTGATGAGTATCTGGTCAGTTTCGTAGCGTACCTTGGGCAGGCTTGCGTATTTGTCACCGTCCGCGCGATAACCGGCCGCACACGCCACGACGGTGGCGTATCCACTTCCAACAAGTCCCAGAATCTCGTCGTAAGCCGTGGGTTCCAAGCCCTCCATCGGACACGCATCCACACCCAGCACCGCGCAACTCGTCATAAAATTTCCCAGTGCGATGTAAGTCTGTCGCGCAGCCCACTCGTGGGCGTTCTTCCCGCGCGGTCCATTGACCACGTCCTGCAACATCATGCCGCGATAGGATTCCAACTTTCCTGACGCGACTCCCCGCACGGCACTGATCCGCTGAATGAGTCTGTCCACGTCCGAATCCTTCATCTCCGTGCGCGCCGTGAAAACGACGTAGTGTGAACAATCCACGACTTGTTTTTGGCCCCAGGATTTCGGCAGCAATGCGGCTCGTTTGGCAGCATCCTGAACCAGAAAGAAGCGATATGGCTGCAGGCCGTAGGAGGTCGGTGTAAGAATCAGGGATTGTTCCAGTGCCGACCAGACTGTGGCAGGGATTCTCTTTGCGGCATCAAAAACCTTGGTGGCATAGCGCCACTGTTGGGCGTCGAGCAGTCGTTGCGGCGGTATTGGACTCATGTATGTGTTGATTAGTTGCGGCGCGAGACCTTTGATTTGTTACTATCCTGCGCTCCGGACAGTGTCATAAGGACGCCCCTACCGCAATTCCACAGCAACGGCAACAGCCGCCCTGCACCCGGATTGCGAGGCCGTGTTGACTCACGGCTAAATGTTACCGGAGGCTGGGAGTCATATGAGCTTGGTTGCCTCACGATTCAGGTTGCCCAGGGCAGTGAAGAACTTCTTGAGTTTGATCTCAATGATTTTCTTCAACTCGAACGGATCGAGTGTCGCGTGTTCGGCGCGGAGTTTGGCCTTCGTCGCTTCAGGGATGTCGGGACTGTCCAGCAGTCTTTGATACGGCGTCTTGGGTGTCTTCTCATACACCCGCTTGGTCCGCCCCTCTTTCTTTTCCCGCTTCTCCAGCTTGAACGTCGGCTTGAAGTGGTTGGTGAACTGACTCCATTCCCGGGCATACAGGTCGTTCATCAAGGCCACCAGTTCGGGATGCCCGAAGCGGTCATGCCCGAACAACTGCCGCACATGCGTCCAGTTCTTCTGCTCGCAGTGCGCGTTGTCGTTCTTGCGATAGGCCCGGCTGCGCGTCCACGGCATCTTCACGTCACGCCGGGTCAGATGTTTGTGCAACGCCCAGTTGAGGAACTCTGTCCCGTTGTCGGTGTGGAAGTCTTTCATCGCATACGGCACTGTTTTTTCCAGGGCCTGCAACGCCACCCGCACCGCAGCGGCACTCTTGTTCCAGACGGCGCGGTTCTCCGTCCAACCGCTGTAAAGCTCGGTGAACGTGAGGGAATTGACGTAATCCCCTTCTGTCGAGTCATCGCAATGGGCCACGGTATCCGCCTCGACTGAACCGGGGCGTGTGGTGTCCGGCGGCCCGCCACGTGTGGGCACTTCGTGACGCAGGATCGTCCCGGGTCGCGTGGCGCAGATCCCCTTCTTGGGATGCTTCACGCGGGAAGGCCGCAGCAGGCGATCTATCTGCGCAGGACTGATCTTGAGAAGTTTTTCCTTGAAAGCCTTCCCCAGCGGCGCACCGCGCCGCTCGTAATGCGCCAACCATTCCGGCAGTGCCGCCTTGAGCAGCTTGCTGCACAACTGATCACTCGCCAGCCACACCGCCTTGAGCACAGGCAACACTTCCGCCGGATCGTAGAGGACTTTTGGCCCGCTCCGTTTGGGCGGTGTCGTGCGCAGTGGTCGGTTCAACAACCGCAGCGCGGATTTGGGATGATACCCGCACGCTGATAACGACCGTGGATGCGAGCCAGACACTCGCGCTTGGAGGATAAACTCATGTTCGTGGTTCGGGTAACCATGAATATGAGTCAACGTATCGCCAGACCCCTCGTCCACCGCCCAGCCCAGGTAACATTTAATATGAGTCAACTCGGAGGCAAATTTGCCTGAAATCCAATGTTGACAAACCTCCGAATCCGTCAAACTTTCAAGTAGTAACACTGGAAAACAGCAGTAGATCAACTCCATCAGGAACGATATGATCTCAAATGACCGCCCATCACCTTACGGCCAGCCTCGCCATTACGGCGCACCCAAACCGCCGGTCAATGAGGACACCCTCAAGTCCGACAAGATCCAGATTGAACGCAAAACTTTCCTTCTGACCCTGAAGGAAAATCCCCGAGGACGTTTTCTTCGCATCACGGAGGACGTTGGCGGACGACGCGACACGATCATCATTCCTGCCACCGGCCTTGATGAATTCAAAAAACTCGTGGACGAGATGGCAAAGGCCTCAAGCGAGATTCCTGCAAAACATACCTGACAGCGCGTCTGAAACGTTGCTGATCAGATTCTCCCGGTTGATCTCGTCGTCGTTCTGGTCCCTGAATCTCGGTCTCCATCGAAGATGAGAGCAACGACTGGATTCAGATTCAAAATCCGTCTTACATCTCATTCACCCACTTTGGCGGCGGCGCACAAAATTCCACGAGCTGCTTTGTCAACGGATGAGTGAATTTCACTTTCCATGCGTGCAAACACAGCGGCGGATCATTCAACCCGAGTGTCTGCGTATCCCCAAGTTTGTTTTCCTTCATGTAAGCTGGATCGCCACAGATCGGAAAACCAAGGTGCGCGCAATGAATACGAATCTGATTGGTACGACCAGTGAGCGGCTGCGCTTCAAGCAGAGCAGTGCCATCATTGTTGCGACGGATCACGCGGAATTCCGTTCTCGATTTCAAACCGCCATCGAAATCCACCGTGCGCGAACCCAGCTCTCCCGACTCCGCGCTGATCGGAGCATCGCAACTGAACATATCGTCCGATGGCTGACCCTGCACAAGCGCCAGATAAATTTTTTGCACGAGTCCGCGCGCGAATTGCGGCTGCAGTTTCCCCGCGAAGTGGCGCGTTCGCGTGACGAGCACGACACCTGTCGTGTTTGCATCAAGCCGATGCGCCGGGTGCGGTTTTTGAGGATGATAAACCGCGTTGAGAATATGTTGCAGCGTGTTGCGGTAAAACCTTCCGCCCGTGTGCATCGGCAACGGCGCAGGCTTGTTCAACACAATCAACGCTTCGTCTTCATGGAGGATTTCAATGGATCCATTCACGTCGGGCTCGATCACGTCCGGGAATTTGTGGAGATAACGCTCGCCTGCGCGAACGATCCGGTCAGCTGACACGGTTTCATGCTTCGTCGTCATCACCAGCCCGCGTTGGCATTCCGTCTGCCAATATTCAGCCGGCAAGTGCTTCACGACGCAGCAGAGCACATCGAGCAACACCCTGCCATCGCAGGATTCGGGCACGTTCACGTATTTGACATGATCGTAGGGCACGCTGCCCGGCAGCGGCGTGACGATGTGCCGGATTGCCTCGTGGCGAAATGCGATGGCCTGCGCCATCTGCTCTGCAGGCGTCTTGAAGCAGTAAGGGCACGACTGACCGGGAACGTAGTGTTCGTCAGCCTGCTCCGCTTCCGTCAGTGGCGTCTGACAATGAAAACACTGTGTTGAGTCGGTCTCCTGCAAACTCGGATCAAGCCCGACACGCTGATCGAACACAAAACATTCTCCGTCATAGTGCGAGCCTCCGCATTCCTCGAAGTATTTCAAGATGCCGCCATCGAGCTGAAATATCTTCTTGAAGCCTTCGCGTTCCATGAAAGGCCCTGCCTTTTCACAGCGAATGCCGCCGGTGCAGAACATGACAATGGGCTGCTCCTTCAACTCAGGCGAAAGCTTTGCGACCGCTTGCGGAAAATCGCGAAAATGATCCACACCGATGGGCAGCGCATTCTTGAACGTGCCAAGTTTCACCTCGTAATCATTGCGCGTGTCGAGCAGGGTGAGAGGGCGACCTTCATCAAGCCATTGCTTGAGTTCCCTGGCTGCCAGCTTGGGTGATGTGCGGAGCGCAGGGTTGATGCCTTCAACACCAAATGCGATGATCTCCTTCTTCAAACGCACCAACATCCGGCGAAATGGTTGATGATCCGTCTCGCTGACTTTCGGCTGCAAATCTTCAAGCCCCGGCAGACTGTGCAACTCGGCAAGAAGCAGATCCACCTTTTCACGCTCTCCTGCGACGAACAGGTTGATGCCCTCAACGCTCAGAAGAATCGTGCCCTTGAGTCCCCAGCCCTTGCAAGATGCGAGAAGCCTCGCGCGCAACGCCCGGATATCCGGCAGCGAAACGAACTTGTAGGCGGCGATGTTAAGAATCTTTTTCATCCAGTCGCGAGCGATGATACGGGAAACTGTCTCGAACGCGAGTACGCAGGGATGACAGTCGAAAGGGAAGGCCAGATGTCACCCCCATCTTTGCAAGTGTTGGCCAACATGCCGCCAGATGAATGGTGCAAATGTTGATTACCGAGGGTGAACTTGTGTGCGAGCCAACGTTGGCAACCTCACGCGTTTCAAGAAATTGACGATTTGGAAGGATCGGCAGATTTATTCGTTTGAGGTGGAGCCGCTGGTGCGTCGTCTTGGGATTCGATCTGGTCAGAAGTAGCCGGAGCTTTCTCAAGGATGGTTTTGATCATGGTCAGCAAACTATCGTGATTGATTGGTTTGTGGAAAAAGGCCGTTGCTCCGATCGCCCGAGCCCGTTCTTCATATTTCGCCGGATCACCACCGGTGATGACGATGATGGGAGTCGCGACTTCCCCATTAAGGCGCATCAACCACTCCACGATTCGAAATCCATCCCAAGGCACACCTCCGCCGGCGCCCACGTCCGGTGGAAAACTGATGTCCAGCAGTATCAGGTCGGGTTTTTCCTTGCGCACAGCCTTGACCGCCTCCGAACCATCAACCGCAGTCACCACGTCATAATTCTTGGCCTTCAATTTGATGGAAAGCGCTTTCAGAATGACGCGATCATCGTCCACCAGCAGAATCTTTTTTCGGATCATCATAATCGGAGTCTCTCGCGGTGCGTCTCACCGGTATTCTTATCACTTGAGCGCCACTCATTCAACCAGCAAGTCCACCGAGATGTGCTACGCCTGCCAGATTGGAAAACCGGACTTGGCTGCGGAAATTTGTCCGCCGGATTCGACGCTATCAGCACAGAACTCCAACTGCACAGCAAAAGACGATCAATGAAACCGGTTTGGACTTGAGTGTGCTCGTGTCGTCGGATGGGGAATTCTCAACGACATCCGCGTTCATGTCCAGTCCCGGAGTGTGCCTGCTGAAACACGCTCGCCATCTCCGCCGCTCCTGTTCACACTTCGAGAATCATGGATGACCCGGTGATTGATCTGCATAGCGACGCCTATTTCATGGGTGAGGCGTTGCGTCAGGCGTTGCGCGCGTACGAGGCCGAGGAGGTTCCCATCGGGGCTGTCGTCGTGCGGGAAGGGCGTATTATCGCACGGGCTTTCAATCAGGTGGAGTTGCTCAAGGACGCCACCGCGCACGCCGAGATGCTCGCCATCACACAAGCCGAACAGGCTGTCGGTGACTGGCGTTTGAACGATTGCACGCTCTACGTTACCAAGGAGCCGTGCCCGATGTGCGCCGGCGCGATTGTGCATGTCCGGTTTGGGCGCGTGGTATTTGGGGCAAGCGATCCGAAAGGCGGCGCAGCAGGCGGCGCAATGAACCTTCTGCAATTTCCCTCGTTGAATCATCGCTGTGAAATCACCGCAGGCGTCCGCGAAGACGAATGTCGCAAACTTCTCCAGACATTCTTTGCGGAGCAGCGCTCAAAAAGCGAAGAGGCCCGCAAGCGGTCTGAAGCGAACTAATTCACCCGCTCCACGACCTTGTAACGCAGCATCCGCGTCTTCATCCAGCGCACAGCCAGCAGATCGCGGAATGATTTGAACAGCCGGTTCCACACTCCGTAATGTGCCTGGCCCGCTGCGCGTGGATGGTGACTGATAGGCACTTCAATCACCGTATAGCCCTCCATCTTGATGAGTGTCGGCAGAAACCGGTGACCACCGTTGAAGAATTTCACCTCGCCAATACACTCGCGTTTGAAAGCCCTGTAACAACAACCCGCGTCGCTGATTGTTTCACCGGAAAGTTTGTTGCGGATTCCGTTCGCGATTCGTGACGACGCGATCCGGATGAAGTTGTCCCCTTGTCCCCTTGCCGCCACACGCGAACCGCACACACAGTCTGCACGGCTTAAACCATCCAGCAACTTCGGTAAATCCGCCGGGTCATTCTGCATGTCCGCATCCAATGTGACCATAACGCGGCCGCGCGCGGCCCTCATGCCGGCCCACAGCGCGGCGGATTGACCAGCCTGCCTTTCAAAGCGCTGTGCTCGCAACCGTGAATCCTCCTCTGCCATCGTTTTCAACAACGCCCAACTGCCGTCGCTGCTTTGATCATCCGTGATGACGATTTCATAACTCCGCTGGAGAGGATCAAGTGCTGTGCGAATTGCAGACACCAGCGGCCGCAAATTATCCTGCTCATTGTGGCACGGAAGCACCACGCTTATTTCGACAGGCTCGCGTGGGGACGAATCGTTCGATTGGCTCATGCAGCTTGCGACAAAACCTGCCCGTGGTGAATTTCGAGTTCAACTGTTAGATAGCTCATGAACCGACATTACGCAGGCACGGAATCTGTCGCAAGCTGTGAGTTCCTACGGCAAGGCGTCCGGACGCATGTCACTCGCTGAACGTGGTTGAGCGTTTGCGCGATTCATTCCAGCTCTCGGCCCTTGAGTTTTGATGAGCCATTCACGGGATTCATCCGTGCCACACTTCCTGAGTCCAGTCGGACACAGTATGGTGAGAGCCGTGTATCCGGTTCGGCGTAGTCGGTGCTGACGAATTGCGCGCCACTTGCCAGCGCACGATCGCGCTGTCGCGTATCGTTCATCCGCACAGGTCTAGGCCCGGAGTCAGCCCGCGTCCGCACAAGAAAACCGCTCCGGACAAGCTCTTGAATCTGGTCGAAGTCTTTAACCGGGTCATTGCGTTTCATCCATGCTGCTGCGGCGTTAGTCGGCGGCACGCTCACGAAGATCAACCTTCCCTCCAGTGCAGGATGCCCCGCCAGATACCGTTCGCGAACCGCCCCTTCGTTGTCCATGCCAAACATCACCCGTCCACGCACGGCATCAAGCAATGGCCAGCCTCGCTGTCTCAATGCCTCTGGCAAGGACTTGTTTGCACCACGCACGTCGTCCGGTGTCAAAATTGCCTCGCGCGGGAAGACCGAGAGAATTTCCCGCTCCAGATTCGCAAGCTCACGATCATCGAACGGCAAAACTTTCGTGAACCCAGGCCCGAGCGAGTCTTCCTTAAGTTCCAGCAAGATGAAAATCGGCACGTGTTGCGGATGCCCAACCGACCATTCTCGCACCTGTCGCAACCCATCCACCAACGTCAAAGCCGAAGTGCCGAAATCAATGTCAGGCACGTGCATGATCTTGATGCCAGGCTCGCGAAGTTTTCCTGCAGGATCATGTTGTGGTACCGGGAGCAGTCCGGCTTCAACCACCTTTGCGACACCCAAGGGCTGTGCGTAACGGCCGCCTTCCGGATCGGCCAGGCAATCGAGTTCGATCTGGCGGATGCCCAGTTTGGAAAACTGTTCCGGCAAAGGGCGGTGCGTGTAATCAAGTTCCTCGGCTTCCTTTGGATTCGTGGCGGCGATCAACTTCATGAGCGAATCATGCGTGCGCTGATGATATGAATTGTGCGTGCCGATCACCTGGATTTGATTCAGGCGGAGTCCCTCAGTCGGCGATGGCGTTTTGCACCCCGTCAGCAAGATGCAGAGCAAACCGAGCCAACACACTGGCCGGAACGAATTCTTATTGCCGAATTTCATTTACCAACTTTGACCTGACCGAACTGCCCCGGCAAGGAATTCAAAGCCTTCCAATTTCACGATTCGGTGGTGACCGTGTGCCAGCATCATTTCCTTGCCGATGGATTGCGAAACTTCCTTCTGGTTAACTTCACCAAGTCTTTTTGCCCGCGTAATCTTGTTCCTGTAACACGTTTTAACGTGCTGCATCGACCGCTGCGGCAGGCTTTCCGTTAGAAACTTCTAATGTTCGCTTAACGCGTTTCCAATCCGTGATCCGCCATGCTGGTCGCGCATGAAAAAACTATTCATCCTACTCACCGGCGTCGCAATCGCGGCGGTTACCACGGCGCAAGCCATTGTCTCTCCGCAGACACTCGACAACCTCAACAGCGCGTTCCAAGGCGAATCCAATGCCGCGCATCGCTATGAAGCGTTCGCGAAGAAGGCCGACACTGAAGGTTATGCTTATGTCGCACGACTTTTCCGCGCGGCATCCAAGGCTGAATCCATCCATCGCGAAACGCATAAGAAGGCAATTCTCGAGCTTGGCGGCAAAATCAAAGACTTCAAACTCGACGAGGTGAAAGCCGGCACGACGGCGGAAAATCTTCAAGCGGCGATCAAGGGCGAAAGTTATGAGCGCGATACGATGTATCCGGAGTTCATCGCCCTGGCGAAAAAGGATGGGGCGAAAGCTGCCATCCGCACCTTGCTCTACGCGCAAAAGGCGGAGGTCGAGCACGCCAGACTTTACAAGGATGCCCTCGACAATCTTGGCAGGAACGTGGACCTGCCGATCTATGTATGCAAAGTGTGCGGCTATACAGTCACCAAGTTGACGGGCAACAATTGCGTGAGTTGTCGCGAACCGGTCAGCAATTACGAGCGCGTTGATTGACAGTGCAACCTGCTGCTTCAATCCCAAAAATATTATGAACTTCATTCCAAGTCCGTTGCATCCGGCCGTGGTTCACTTCCCGATTGTGATGATCGTCCTGGGAGCGGTTGTGTCCGTCATTGCTGTGTTCTGGCGCAAGGGATATGTGCCCGCATTTGCTGCTGCGCTCCTCGCGCTCGGCGCATTGGGCGCGTGGGTGGCCACTGAAACCGGTGAATCCGACGGTGGCCTCGTCGAAAACAGTCCCGCGCAGGTGGAGACTTTGCTGGACGCTCATGAGGACTGGGCAAAGCGCACGCTGACTGCCGCCGCCATCGCGGCGGCGATCGCAGTTGGAGCAGCAGCGTTGTTTCGATTCCCGCGCGCCGCCCGTGGAGTCGCCGTAGCCGCTGCGCTCGCGGCAGGGATTGCGGCGTGGACAGTTTATGAAACCGGTCATCGTGGTGGCGCACTTGTTTACCGGCATGGTGCGGGGGTTGACCCTTCCGTCGCCGCCACGGGAGCAGAAACTTCAAGTGCTTCACAAAAGAGCGAAAGACATCGGGAGGATCGGGATTGATGGGGGAGTTTTGGATGCCGTTACCTTGCCGTTGAAGTTAACCCCTGGCTGAATCAAGATGCCGCAGTGAAAATTCTATTGGCGGAAGATGACAGCAAGTTGCTACGACACCTCGCCGCCGGTTTGCGCGAGGCGGGTCATACGGTGGATTGCGCGCAGGACGGCGCAGAAGCCCGCTGGGCGGTGGAGAATGGCGCGTTCGACGTGCTCGTCCTCGACATCATGATGCCGCAACTGGACGGCGTCACCCTCGTGCGCGGTTTGCGTCGGCGCGGTTTGACAATGCCGATACTTTTCATCACAGCGCGCGGTGAGGTGCGGGATCGCGTGGCGGGTCTGGATGCGGGCGCGGATGATTACCTGGTCAAGCCGTTTTCGCTGGATGAATTGCTCGCACGCTTGCGCGCACTGGGCCGACGTCAGCGCGGCGAGGTGAACCACACGCTTCGAGTCGGCGACTTGGAAATGGATATTGTCTCTCACACGGTAATGCGGAGTGGGCGCGTCATCGAGTTGACCAACCGGGAATTTGCGTTGTTGGAATTTCTGGCGCAGGCATCGCCCAGGACGGTTGCAAAGACAGCGATTGTGGAACATGTGTGGGATCAGCACTTCGACGGCGGGACGAATGTCGTGAACGTTTATATCAACTACCTGCGGGCCAAGATAGACGCGCCGGATGAGCCTTCGCTCATTCGCACAGTGCGCGGCGTCGGTTTCGCACTGGTGCCACCGGAGGTCGCATGAAATCGCTGCGCTGGCGGCTCACTCTCTGGTTCAGTGTCAGCATGCTTATCGTGGTGACGGGTCTGATCCTGGCCGCCCGCTGGCATCTGGATTATGAACTGCGCCAGGAGAAATGGGAGCGCACCACACCAGAGCATCCTGATTGGATTCTGCATGGCAGTTTCAGTGACACCGAGGTTCAGGAAATCTTGGGCGAACTGGTGCGGTTCTGGATTCTTGTCGGCGTCCCGCTGGTTTCTTTGGCCTTGGTTTTCGCCTATTTCATCGCGCGCCGTTCGGTTCGTCCTGTGCGCGAAGTAAACCGTCAGTTGTCAGGGCTCGGCCCCACCACGCTCGCCCAACGGTTGCAGGCGCCCGACGTGGATCCGGAAGTGGGCGAACTGGTGCGCCGCGTCAATGAGTTGCTCGCACGGTTGGAACAGGCCTTCACACATCTGCAGGAATACACGACCCAGGTTGCCCATGAACTGCGGACGCCGTTGCAATTGATGCGGCTTCAGATCGAGGCGAATGCGGCCGGGATGAAACCCGAACTGGCGGAGGATTTGCAGGAGGAACTCGCGCGCCTCACCAGCTACGTGGAAACTGCATTGACCATTGCCCGTGCCGAACAGGGTCGCCTGGAATTGCAGACTGAGTCGCTGCCGTTAAAGGATTTTCTCGCCGACACGCTCGAACTCTTCTCCCGGCTGGCCGCCGCGGAAGGACGCCGCCTGCTGTGGTCGTGCTCGGCGGACGTCGTGGTGCTGGCTGACCGCAGCACGCTCAAACAGATTTTGTTCAATGTGCTGTCCAACGCCTTGAAGCATGGGGAAGGAGACATTCTGCTCCGGGTTCGCCACAGATGCCGCAGCGTGAACCTCCTTGTCGGCAATCGCACTGCGGAACGAACCCCCAATTCAAAACAAGGCCTGGGCATTGGACTTCGTCTCGTTCAAGCCCTGTCCAATCAGACAAAGCAAACCCGTCTGGCCATCCGACACCGGGGCTTTTTCTGGGTGCGACTCCAGTTGCCAGCGGACGGAAATGCCACGCCGAACCATGAGTAAACAGCGAAACACCGGCCCCAGTCACTCAGTCGCGCATGCGGGGAGGCGCAGGAAGTGCCGCTACTCCTTTTCGTCGCGGAACGTGAAGTTGCCGCCGAAAAGCGGGCCTCCCCGCGAGAAAATCACCGCAACCTTCCTTGGCAACGTGGAGTTTGAAGTTCCAGTTGCGCCCGCAAACGAAATGAGACCACGTCCTACTCCTCCACCGGCACGACGAGCTTGTCCATGATGTAGTCTTTGCGCTCGGGCGTGTTTTTTGCCCATGTAGAAATTGAAGATCGGGGCGGACTCGGCGCGCGGCGCGTATTCCACTTTGCTCAAGCGCATTTCCTTGCCGATGAATTGCGCGAATTCTTTCGGGCTGATTTCGCCCAAACCTTTGAACCGCGTGATTTCCGGTTTGCCACCGAGTTCCTTCACCGCGTTGTCGCGCTCGGTTTCGCTGTAGCAATAAATCGTTTTCTCCTTGTTGCGCACGCGGAACAACGGCGTCTCCAGCACATACACGTGGCCATCGTGGACGAGTTGCTCGAAGAACCGGAAGAAATACGTGATCATCAGATTGCGGATGTGCATGCCGTCCACGTCCGCGTCGGTGGCGAGGATGACCTTGTCGTAACGCAAGCCCTCGGTGTTGTCCTCGACGTTGAGCGACTGCATCAGATTATACATCTCGTCGTTCTTATACATCACGTCGCGCTTGAGATCCCAGACGTTGAGCGGCTTGCCCTTGAGCACGAACACGGCCTGGTTGTTCACGTCGCGACAACTCGTGATCGAGCCGGCGGCAGACTGACCTTCGCAGATGAAAACCATCGTGCCCTTGCCCTTTTCCTTCTTCTTGTCGAAATGATTCTTGCAGTCCTTCAACTGCGGGATGCGCAACGTGATTGCCTTGGCGCGTTCGCGCGCGAGCTTCTTCACGTTCTGCAATTCCTTTCGCAACTGCTGCGTGTCCGCAACCTTCGCAATGCTGTTTTGGGAAAAACTGCTTTCCGCTTCCGCAACAGATTCAATCGAACGCGCCACGACGTTCGATTAAAACCGGTTCGCGCGTCCAGGAATGGAGCGCCGGTCGGTCTTATCGGCGAATGTCAGCGTCACCCATTTGGATAGCCTCAAAAAGCCAGGCGCGCGCGTAGGCCCACCAGCGTTTGGCGGTGGCTTCAGAAATACCGAGAACTTCGGCGGCTTCCTCGATTTTCAAGCCAACGAAGTAACGGAGTTTGACCAGTTCGACTTGCTGCGGCTCGAGCATGGCGAAGCGGTCAAGGGCGTCGTTGAGGGCGAGCAATTGATCGTCCGGGGCTGGGCTGGCGATTTCAATTTCATCCACGTCGAGATGCGCGGCACCGGCGCCACGGCGCTGAGCATTTTTGCGTCGGGCGCGCGCGATGAGGATGCGGCGCATGGCTTCGGCGGCAGCGCCGAAAAAGTGCGCGCGGTTCTGCCACGATTGCGAGGGCGAATCCACTAACTTGAGCCACGCTTCGTGGACGAGCGCGGTGGGTTGGAGAGTATGGCCCTCACGTTCACCAGCCATCTTGTGCGCGGCGAGACGACGAAGTTCCTTGTAAACCAGCGGCAGCAGTTCATCCGTGGCCTTGGCATCGCCCTGTTCGATGGCGGTGAGGATGCGGGTGACGTCGCTCATGGTGCTACGGCCGAGGGGCGGCGACCTCCGGATGTTCGTTGCCCACTGATTTCCGTTGCAACGCCAATTCCTCGCGATACAGGGTTTCGACTTCGTCCAGCTTGCCTTGATCGCGGAGCACGAGGACCAAGTCTCTATATGACTCGGCCACTTCCGGATGGCCCGGGCTGAACAGCCTTCTCCGCCGGGTCAGCGCCTCGCGGAGCATGGTTTCCGCCTCAGCCAGCTTGCCGGCACGCCGCAGTACGACGGCCAGATTGTTAAGCGACTCGGCCACGGCAGGATGCTCGTCGCCCAACACTTTTCTATAGATCGCCAATGCCTCGCCATGCGCGGTTTCGGCCTCCGTCTGCCTGCCTTGGATACTCAGCACGTTACCCAAGAGGAAGAGCGAATCAGCCACGGCTGGATGCTCGTTGCCGAACAGCTTTATGCGGATCGCCAGTGCTTCGCGGCCCAAAACCTCAGCCTCGGTCAGTTTGTTTTGACGCTTAAACACCCAAGCCAGCACGTTGAGGGACGCCGCCGTGCTCGGATGCTCGTTGCCAAGTACTTTCCGCTTCAGCGCGACTGCCTCGCGCATGAATTTCTCGGCCTGGACCTGATCGCCGAGCCGCGAGCGGGCATCGCCGATTTGATGCAGTGCGTCAGCGACCGCGGGGTGTTCCTCGCCGAGGCGCGCGCGGCTGACCCGCAGAGCTTCCCGCGCCATTTCCTCCCGTTGCTTGAACAGCGCCAACTCCTCGTACGTCAGGGCCAGGATGGCGCGTAACTCCACTTCCACCTCGGGTTGATTGTTGAGATCCCTGCCGATGCGCTCGGCCGTCCGATCCAGAATCTCCCGCAACATGGTCGTGTCCCGGCCCAACGCGACGGACGGGCCGACACCTTTGAGCATGTCCTTCATGAATTGGGCAACCTGCTGGCTCTTGGCCGCCTCGGTCCTGGAGTTGTATTCCGCGATGACGGCGCGCTGGAGGGCTTGCTTTTCCTTGAAAAACATCCAGGTCGAAACGCCAAGACCTACGACCAGCGCGACGGTGATGGCGCTCGCGGCGGTGAAGGCCAGCTTGTTCCGGCGAACCATTTTTTGGAAGCGGTAGAGATTGCTCGCTGGACGGGCCACGATTGGTTCGTCGTCCAGATGGCGCTGGATGTCCATCGCCAGGCCGTTGGCGGTTTCGTACCGGCGCGTGCGGTCCTTCTCCAGCGCCTTCATCACAATCCAGTCCAGATCGCCACGCAGCAAAGTGCCAAGCCGGGCCGGCTCCGCGTGACGGTGACTGGCCACGGTGGTGAGATCAGCAGCCAGCAGCGTACTGAGTCGAGTGGACGGGCGTGCTGGTTCTTGATCGCGAATGATGCGGCGCATCGCGTCCAGTCCGGCGGCCATCAATTCCTTGGCGTCGAAGGGCGTCTGGCCGGTGAGCAATTCGTAGAGCAACACCCCGAGCGCGTAGATGTCGGTACGCGTATCAATATCCAGCCCGCTTAAGTTGGCCTGCTCCGGACTCATGTAGGCCGGCGTGCCGATGAATTGCTCGAAGGCGGTGAAGACGGTCTTGTCGGTCAGGCGCTGACCGGTAGTGGCCTTGGCGATGCCGAAATCAATCACCTTGGGCACGGGCACGCCATCATGATCCGCGATGAGGATGTTCGACGGTTTGATGTCGCGGTGGATGATGCCCTTTTGGTGCGCGTGCTGGATGGCCTGGCAAACTTGCGTGAAAAGTTTCAGCCGTTCTTCGGTCGGCAGATTTCCCTGGTCGCAGTAGTCCGTGATCTTAATGCCGCGCACCAGTTCCATGACGAAGTAAGGCCGTCCCATTTCCGTCGCACCGGCGTCCAACACCTTCGCGATGTTCGGATGATCCATCAGCGCCAGCGCCTGACGCTCCGCCTCGAAACGTGCAATCACCGACTTCGTGTCCATGCCCAGCTTGATGACTTTGAGCGCCACGCGGCGGCGTACCGGTTCTTCCTGTTCAGCCATGTAAACGACGCCACAGCCGCCTTCGCCAATTTGCTGAAGAAGTTTATAGCGCCCGATCCGGTCGCCGGTTTTTTCGCTGGAGAGGGTCACGACCATGGTTGATCGGTCGCCGGCGGTCAGGCCCGTCGGTGGTTGTTCGAGAAAATCACCGGCGCTCTCGGCAGCATGGAGCAGAGCCTCGACGCGGCGACGCAACGCCACGTCCGCCCCACAAGCGCCATCGAGATACGCCGCGCGGGCTTCGGGCGTGGCGCGCTGGAGCGCCTCGGCGAACACAGCTTGTTCGGGCGATGTGGGTTTCATGGGGTTTGGTTCATCGCCCATACATGAGCTATTTAGCAGAAAAAAGGCTCACCACACGAAAAGAAAAAATAGTGTGAGCCTTTTTGCCGGGTTTTGGCTCATGACGGGGTGGGACGCGATGAACGCTGTCTGGTGTGAGATGCCCATCCGGGATCACCACCAAACCAATCGGCAAACATTATGAAGACAATCTCAGTTTCAGTTTCCTCGTTGAACCAGATTCAACCATTGAACCGCGCAACGTCAAAGACACACTCTCCTCAGTCTCAAAATGCTGTGCCCTGTTTATGTTCCGCCACACTGCGGCGCGGTGCAGATAACTTGCTTTGCGTGTTCACCCTGTTGCTCGCGCTGATTTGGCCGGGCTTGGTCCTTGCCCAAAACCCCAATGCCCGGTTGCTCACGACTTTCACCAATCCCACCCCCACAGAATACGGATATTTCGGCGGTTCGGTGACGGTGGTGGGGAATGATCGAGTGCTCATTGGCCCGTATCTGTTCACCCTCAACGGCACGTTGCTGACCACCTTCACCAATTTTCCCGCCGTATCGAACGCCTGGCCCGCCAGCGTGGATACGGTGGGAAGCGATCGGGTGCTCATTGGTCCCTGGCTGTTCAACACCAACGGCACATTGCTCACCACCTTCGCCAATCCAAACCCGGCGTCCGTATTACAATATGGCCAGAGGGTGGCGGCACTCGGGAGCGACCGCGTGCTCATTGCCGGAGTAGTGAACTTCGAGCCCAACCCGTTTGGGGCACCGGGCGGGGTGGTCTTTCTGTTCCGGACCAATGGCACGTTGCTGACCACCTTCACCAATATTGCCCCGGCGCCCGACTACTTCGGCTTCTCGCTGGCGGTGTTGGGGAGTGACCGGATACTAATTGGTGCGCCTGACGACGACACGGGCGCGACTGATGCCGGGGTCGCGTATCTGTTCCGAACTAACGGCACCCTGCTGACAATCTTCACCAATCCCATCCCGGTGCTCGGTGACGTTTTCGGCCAGTCAGTAGCGGCGATGGGGAGCGACCGGCTGCTCATTGGCGCACCGGGCTACGGTGGCGGGGTGGGTAGCGGGGCAGCTGGTGTGGCATATCTCTTCAGCACCAACAGCACATTGCTCACCACCTTCACCAACCCCACGCCAGCGACCTACGAAAGTTTTGGCGCGTCGGTGGCGGCGGTAGGAAGCAGCCGGGTGCTCATTGGAGCGCCTCGGGACAACACAGGCGCGGCTGGTGCCGGCGCGGCTTATCTGTTCAGCACTAATGGCACGTTGCTGACCACCATCACCAATCCGACCCCGGCGGTGGGCGACGGTTTCGGCGGTCCAGTTGTGGCGGTGGGGACGGATCGGGTGCTCATCAGCGCGTCAGAGGACGACACGGGCGCAACTGATTCCGGTGTGGCGTATTTGTTCGACCTGCCTTATCCGCCGTTGAGCATCACGCGCAACGCCGCCACGGTTTCACTCAAGTGGGTCACGCCCGAAGCCGGGCTGGCCCTGCAACAAGCCAGTCTGCTCGGCACTCCGACCGTGTGGAGCAACACGAGCGATTCGGTATCCATTAACGGTCTGACCAACGTCGTTCAACAAACAACGATCACCACCAACCGCTTCTTCCGCTTACACCGCCCGTGAGAATGGCGTGTTGCAAATCAGTAACCAGTAAATGCCCGAATAAATTCCTATGAAAACTTATAGTAAATTTCAAATCGAGGCCGGCTTTCGTCGGCACACCGCGCCCGGCCTGATCATCCTGTTGCTCGCTGTGGCGTTGGGACCGGGATCGGCTTTCGCCCAAGGCAATAGCGCTCCGTTGCTGACGACTTTCACCAATCCCACACCAGCGGCCAGCGACTTATTTGGCTTCTCAGTGGCAGCGGTGGGGCGCGACCGGGTGCTGATTGGGATGAACGACTACACGCGAAACGGCGGAACTGACTCTGCCTATCTCTTCAGCCTAACCGGCACATTGATCACCACCTTCACTAATCCCACGGGAGTCACCAATTTTTTTGGCTTCGCGGTGGCGGCGTTGGGAAGCGACCGCGTGCTCATCACGGGAGGATATTCCAATACAAGTGTAGCGGTGTATCTGTTGAGCATCAACGGCACGTTGTTGACGACCCTCACTAATCCCGTTCCAGCCGAAGGCAACTCTTTCGGCAGCGCGCTGGCGGCAGTAGGGAGCGATCGGGTGATCATTGGCGCACCTGGCTCCATCTCCGGCCTGGAGGATTCTGGCGAGGCGTATCTGTTCAGCACCAACGGCGCGTTGCTGACCACCTTCACCAATCCCGCACCGGCAGCCTTCGTCAATTTCGGCTACTCGGTGGCGGCGATGGGCAGCGACCGGGTGCTCATCGGCGCGTGGGGGGACAACACAGGCGGTACGGCTGCCGGTTTGGCGTATCTGTTCAGCATCAATGGCACTTTGCTCACCACCTTTACCAATCCTAGCCCGGCGGACTTCGAGTTGTTCGGTTTCCAAGTGGCGGCAGTAGGGAGCGACCGGGTTCTCATTAGCGCAAATGGGGACAACTCGGGCGCAACGCTGGATGTCGGGGCGGCGTATCTCTTCACCACCAATGGCACGTTGGTGACCACTTTCACCAATCCTACCCCGGCGGGCCTCGATGATTTCGGTTGGCGTGTGGCGGCAGTGGGGAGCAGCCGGGTGCTCATTTGCGCCGAGCGGGACGACACAGGCGCGCAGGATGCCGGGACGGCCTGTCTGTTCAGCACCAACGGCACGCTGCTGACCACTTTCACCAATCCGACTCCGGCGGTTGGCGACAGGTTCGGCGTCTCGGTGGCGGTGGTCGGGAGCGATCAAGTGCTCATCGGCGCGATGTGGGATGACACGGGCGCTACTGATTCCGGTGCGGCGTATTTGTTCGACCTGCCGTATCCGGCGCTGAGCATCGCGCGGAACGGGTCCGCAGTTTCCCTGAAATGGACGACGCCCGAAACCGGTATTGCCCTTCAGCAAACCGACCTACTCGGCACTTCGACCGTGTGGAACGATACGACCAATTCGGTTTCCATCACCGGCCTGACCAACGTCGTTCAACAAACGATGACAGCTACCAACCGCTTCTTCCGCCTGCACCTGCCGTGAACGGTGAATACGGCTCAAACCCAACAAGACGAGTGAAAATTGGAATTATGAAAACGAACTACATCTCCGCGCTCGTGGCGAATGCTGCCCTGACCGCAGCAATCCTCTTGGCCACCGCAACGGCATCCGCCCAAACCTTCACGACGTTGAAGAATTTCTCCAGTGCCGACGGCGGGATCGGCATCAATAGCGGTCTGACGCTGAGTGGCGGCATGCTCTACGGCGTTGGCGGATCGCCGGCCAACTTCCCTGCCGGAATGATCTACAAGGTCAGCACCAACGGTAGCGGCTTCACTGTGATTCACCAATTCACAGGCGGCAGCGAGGGATCGTTTCCCGCTGGGCGGGTCGTGATCTCCGGCAACACGATTTACGGAGTGACCTACCAAGGTGGCACCAACTTCAACCTCAACAATCAGTTCGGGGGTGACGGCATCATTTACCGAGTGAGCACCGATGGCAGCGACTTCTCGGTTCTGCGACGATTGGATGCGACGGCTGGCGACGGTTACAAGCCGGAGTTCGGCATGGTTCTCTCGGGCAGCACGCTCTACGGCACAACGCTTCAAGGCGGCGATTTCGACCGCGGAGCCGTATTTAAGATCAGCACCAATGGCACCGGTTATCAGAACATCCACTCATTCGATTACGCGACGGATGGCACTCAGCCACAAGCGGAGTTGACGCTCATCGGCAACACCTTGTTTGGGACGACCGCTTTTGGCAACTTTGCCGCACCCAACGGAGGAGAGCTTTTCAAGATCGGTTTGGACGGAACCGGCTTCTCGGTGCTCTACACCTTCACGAATCTTTTTTCGGTGCAGATCGAAGCGATGAATGGCCTGACGGCGGTGGGCAATACGCTCTACGGCGTGGGTTTGGATTACGCCACGTCCAAGTCCAGTGTTTATCGCATCAATACCAATGGCTCTGGTTTCCAGATCATCAGCCAGTTGCCTTCCGGCTCATGGTTCTGCGGCGTGCTCACTTGGACTGGCTCGGAGTTGCTGGGCACATGGTCGGATGAATTGGAAACGGGCGTGATTTTTCAGGTCAAGACCAACGGCACTGGTTACCGTGTCCTCGAGACCTTCGGCTCTGCGGATGGCAGCGGGACGGCGATTGACCTCGTCTTGGCCGGCACCGTCCTTTACGGCACGGCACGCCCAAGCCAATTGGGCGTTCACACCAACAGCACCGGGACCGTGTTCAGCTTCGATGTGCGCCCGCGCCTCGCCATCGCCGCCGCCGGTGCGTCCGCAAAAGTTTCGTGGCCAAGCTATGCCTACAACTACCAGTTGGAACAAAGCCCGACGCTGGCATCCGCCAGTTGGACCAACGTCCTCGGCGCGCCTTTGGATGATGGCACGAATCAGTCCACCACTTTCAGCCCCGGGCCGGGCAATTGGTTATTCCGGCTGCACAAGCCATAACCAGCTGCCTGTTTTCCCCCTTGCGTTACTCCTCCACCGGCACAACCAGCTTGTCCATGATGTAGTCTTTGCGCTCGGGCGTGTTCTTCCCCATGTAGAAGTTGAAGATCGGGCCGGACTCCGCGCGCGGGGCGTATTCGACTTTGCTCAAGCGCATTTCCTTGCCGATGAATTGCGCGAATTCCTTCGGGCTGATTTCGCCCAGACCTTTGAACCGGGTGATCTCCGGTTTGCCGCCGAGTTTCATGGAAGCCGCGTCCCGTTCCGCTTCGCTGTAACAGTAGATCGTCTCGGCTTTGTTGCGCACGCGGAACAGCGGCGTCTCCAGCACATAGACGTGGCCGTCGTGGACGAGCTGCTCGAAGAAGCGGAAGAAATACGTGATCATCAGATTGCGGATGTGCATGCCGTCCACGTCCGCGTCGGTGGCGAGGATGACCTTGTCGTAACGCAAGCCCTCGGTGTTGTCCTCGACGTTGAGCGACTGCATGAGGTTGTACATCTCGTCGTTCTTATACATCACGTCGCGCTTGAGATCCCAGACGTTGAGCGGCTTGCCCTTGAGCACGAAGACGGCCTGGTTGTTCACGTCACGACAGCTCGTGATCGAGCCGGCGGCGGACTGACCTTCGCAGATGAAGACCATCGTGCCCTTGCCCTTTTCCTTTTTCTTGTCGAAATGATTCTTGCAATCCTTCAACTGCGGGATGCGCAACGTGATCGCCTTGGCGCGTTCGCGCGCGAGTTTCTTGACGTTCTGCAATTCCTTCCGCAACTCCTGCGTGTCCTTCACCTTCGCGATGATCGTCTCGGCGATCTGCTTGTTGCGTTGGAAAAAATGCAGCAACTCCTCGCGCACGTTGTTGACGAGTTCGGTGCGGATAAACCTTCCGCTTCACAGCTTTGCTTTAAGAGCAAAGGCTTCAACGACGGCGGCTTCAAGACCGGCAATCTCCTGTCCGGTCAGATTTGCATACTCGGGCAATTGCCGTTTCGTGTTTGAAAGTGTTCCTCTGTTTTGGAGGCACAGGCGAACGAAGAGGTCCGCATGACGATTGGGCAAATCAACCACGTCCCGCATGAGTTGGCGGGCGGCATCGTATTGCTGGAGAAACTGAATTTCAGCCGGCAACTCTTTCTCAATGGTTTCCTCGACGAAGCTGAAAAGAGTTTCGGCGATAAACGTGCAATCCACGTAACGGTAGAAATCGCGCGTATCATTGAGCACGGTCATCCGCCCGTGGGCATCAAGCTTGTGTTCGATCAATGGCAGCAGCGGTTTGGAAAATGATTCAAGACTGGCGTCGTAGTCCCGTGGCCGATGGAGCATGGTGGCGGAGACGGGGAAAATCACACCGTCTGGCGCAAAGTGACGGAAAGAAAGAACGTAGTGGATCAAAAATCGGTGCAAGCGCCCGTTGCCATCGGAAAATGGATGGAGGAATACGAACGGGTAGGCGACGAGCGCCGCCGCCACGACCGGATGGGTGCGAGAGTTAAGAATCCGGCGCGATGCCTCAAGGTAAGCCGTCATCAATTCCGGCAAATCTTCCGGTTTGGGCGCGATGAAATGAACCTCTTCCTCGGTGAGGCTGACACTGCGACCCACATAGTTTTGTTCTGAGATCGTATCTCGCCATCCCGTGTTGGCGAAACGCGGGTCAACGATGGTCTGCTGCAACGCCACCAATGTTTCTTTCAACAGATAATCCCGCTGCGCCGCTTCCTTCAACGCTTCCGCGAATTTCTGGGCGCGCTTGGCGTCCGGGGTTTCGCGTTCGATGGCGTAAGAGGATTTCGTTTCCTTGGTGTAAAGGAACTGAAGAGCTCGCGCATAAATCTCCGGCGGGATGGCTTCAATGACTTTCCGGCATCGCTGATCCAGTTGTTTGGCTTCCGCCGCCTTGAGCAGTTTGGTGCGGCGCACCAGCGGGCTGAATTTCAAACTGCCGGGCAGGTTGAAGTTCACCCGTTGCCGGGCAATGCGCGTGACCGGCCCGGTGTAATAATCATGAGGGTCGAGCAAATCTACATAGTTGCCCTGCGTCACGTCGGGCAGATCAAGCACCCGTCCAGAAAACTTCTCGTAAAGGAACCAGATCCGGCGCGCATAGGCACTCGTCGGCTTGGATTTGACGTAGCCGGTCAATTGTTCGGCTGGAAGCTGCGGAAGAAAAGCGCGGAGGAGTTGCAGATGCAATCCCTCGCGTTTGAGCGCAAATTCCAAATGCGCCAAATCACTCTCTCCCGGCCAATATGCCTTTGGCAGCGTTTCCTCGATCTTGCCCGGCCCGGAATGAGTCTTCCGCGTGCCGTGCGTCACGAACGATTCGACGTGATGCGGCAGGCAATTGAGCGCATGCCGCTGGCGCAACAGGAGGTATCCTGCCGGTCGTCGGGAGGATTGCGGTGTCGTTGTGGGCGGCGTTGTCAAAGTGGAAAACGATTACCGGCGCATAGAATTCATTATTACAGCCAGATTTTCGAGCAAAATCATTACAATAACCACAAGCACAGCTTGCCTATATCCAGCCAAAGAAAGCAGCGCAGCCTCACTCCTCCACCGGCACGACGAGGCTGTCCATGATGTAGTCTTTGCGCTCGGGCGTGTTCTTGCCCATGTAGAAATCGAAGATCGGCCCGGACTCGGCGCGCGGCGCGTATTCGACTTTGCTCAACCGCATTTCCTTGCCGATGAATTGCGCGAATTCTTTCGGGCTGATTTCGCCCAGGCCTTTGAACCGCGTAATCTCCGGCTTACCGCCAAGCTTCGTGGAAGCCGTATCACGTTCCGCTTCGCTGTAGCAATAAATCGTCTCAGCCTTGTTGCGCACGCGGAACAACGGCGTCTCCAGCACATACACGTGGCCGTCGTGGACCAGTTGCTCGAAGAACCGGAAGAAATACGTGATCATCAGATTGCGGATGTGCATGCCGTCCACGTCCGCGTCGGTGGCGAGGATGACCTTGTCATAGCGCAACCCTTCGGTGTTGTCCTCGACGTTGAGCGACTGCATGAGGTTGTACATCTCGTCGTTCTTATACATCACGTCGCGCTTGAGATCCCAGACGTTGAGCGGCTTGCCCTTGAGCACGAACACGGCCTGATTGTTCACGTCGCGGCAGCTCGTGATCGAGCCGGCGGCGGACTGGCCTTCGCAGATGAAGACCATCGTGCCCTTGCCCTTTTCCTTCTTCTTGTCGAAATGATTTTTGCAGTCCTTCAACTGCGGAATACGCAATGTGATCGCCTTGGCGCGTTCGCGTGCGAGCTTCTTCACGTTCTGCAATTCCTTCCGCAACTCCTGCGTGTCCTTCACCTTTGCCATGATCGTCTCGGCGATCTGCTTGTTGCGTTGGAAAAAGTGCAGCAACTCCTCGCGCACGCTGTTGACGAGGTCAGTGCGGATTTCTGTGTTACCCAGCTTGTTCTTCGTCTGCGATTCGAAGATTGGATCTTTCAACCGGATGGAAACCGCCCCGATCATCGCCTCGCGCACGTCGTCACCTTCGTATTTGCCGCCGCAATATTCGTTCACCGCCTTGAGCAAGCCCTCGCGAAACGCGCTCAAATGCGTGCCGCCGTCGCTCGTGTATTGGCCGTTGACGAACGAATAAAACGTTTCGCCGTAACGCGAATTGCTGTGCGTGAAACAAAACTCCAGCGTCTTGCTCGCGTAGTGCAGCGGCGAATACAACGGCTCGCTGCCGTCGCTGGACAGATCTTCCATCACCAGGTCCATCAGGCCGTGCCGCGACTGAAATACCTTCGGCTCGGCCAGTTCCGGTGTCTTCAGAATCAACCTGAGACCAGTGTTCAGGTAGCTGTAATGGCGCAGGCGACGCTCCACGAATTCCTGCTTGAACACCGTTTCCTTGAAAATCTCCGGGTCCGGCTCGAACTCGATGTACGTCCCGTTCGGCTCTTTCGTTTTGCCCGAATCCTCCTTCTTGAGTTTGCCGATCTTGAACGAAGCCTCGGCAAATTCCCCGTCGCGATGGCTGCGCACCACGAACGCCTTGGACAGCGCGTTCACCGCCTTCGTGCCGACGCCGTTCAAGCCAACGCTGAACTGGAATACATCATCATTGTATTTCGCGCCCGTATTGATCTTGGAAACGCAATCCACGACCTTGCCGAGCGGGATGCCGCGCCCGAAATCGCGCACCGTCACGCGATTGCCGTCGAGGCCGATGTGGACCTCCTTGCCGTTGCCCATGATGAATTCATCAATGGCATTATCCACGACCTCCTTGAGCAGCACGTAACAGCCGTCGTCGGGATGCGCGCCGCTGCCGATGCGCCCGATGTACATGCCCGTGCGCAGCCGGATATGCTCCAGCGAACTCAGCGTCTTGATCTTGCTCTCGTCGTAAACTGCTTTGGATTTCTCAGCCATAAAAATTCGTGACGCAGAAAATGAAGCAAACGGGCGAGGATGCAAACTGGAAATCTTCGATCCAGAACTTCGCAGTGGACTCAAACGAAACCTGAAGCTGACGAGCGGCAGCCGTCGCTGCCCTGCCACTCACTTCGGAAGGCATAAGGTTTGGAATCCGAACACCTGTGCGCGTTTAGGATCGTCCGCTGACACCAGCACACCCACAACCCGGCCGGTAGTCCGCTGGATTACCGGGCCTCCGCTGCCGCCTGCCGCCACGAACGGTTTGGTGGTCCGAGCATACAGGACGCGAACTCCTTCCGCTGATTTATAAGAACCCTTGCCCATCACGCTGGCATTTAGAGTAGCCCGCACGACATCACCCGTTGGGCCCAAAGCCAGCAATTGCTCTCCAGCCTGAAGGATGAAATCCGGGTTGTACTCAAGGAACTGTATTGGTGTTGGGTCGGTCACGGGCAGTACCTGGATATCCCGCTGCTTGAAAACCCGCCGGCTGTCGAGTTGGACGGCTTTACCGCCCAGAGATTCGAAGCGGTTCGGCGTCTTTCCATCGAACTGGTGCAGAGAGCATACGCCAAACAGCGCGTTCGTGTGTCGGATGACAAAGCCGGAGCCGGAGAGGCCTTCTCCGATGAGTAATTCATATTTCTCAATCGGCGTCGGACGAAATTGAGGTGGAACAACGAGCACAACGGGCGGCGCGTCTGACTTCAGCTGCGCTACCGACTGGGACCACTCGTCCAGAGCAGTCAGGATGGCCGGAGTCGTGTTTGTCAATTCTCGCACTTTACGCGAACTGAGAACGGTTTCCATGTCCGTCGTCGATGGTACGATTTTCACGTAAGCGTAGATAAATTTGTGTGAGTCGGTGCCGTCAAACCAGCAAGCCGCACCCACATCCTTTCGCTTCCAGACGAGGCCAAACTTCCTGGGGTGAATATCCGTTGCATCAAACGCCGTGTCCGGCGGACCGAACGCAGCGAGCAACCATGCAACCGTCTTGGTCATGGTTTCGCGGCTCGGTGCGGGGTAGCCAAGGTCGAACTGGATGGCAACGACCCGACCATTGTTCACGCCAACGGTCAGCCGTTGCGGAAAATATCCGTCAGGAAAGAGTTGTAGATAATCACGCCCGGTCAGTCCACCGATCAGCCCGGATATTCCCTTACGGTCCAAACCCGGGCAAGCGGCAAACGCTTCCTGAAGGGTCATTCCAAGTTTCAAGCGAGCGCCGGCCGGCAAAGTGACATGTCGTTTCGTAAGTTCCGCGGTCAACGCCAGAGGAACTCTCTGGTAAGGGTCTATTCCGAAAACTGTTCCGTCCGCCGCCCTTGCCGTTCTGATCCAACCAAGGGCGATCACCCAAACCAAACAGAAAACAAGGATACTACACCAAGTCAGTCCTGATGCACCGTGATTCCAGAAACTGACCTTGGAAGCGTGAAGGCGGGCGTCTCGTTCGTCGGTCATAGCTCCACAAAAAGTGAAAGAAACGGTCTGGAATGCAACAGGAAAGTGCGGCAGTGGCGCAGCCGGATAGCCTTACTCGCGGCCCCAATTCCTAGCAGGTCTTTATTTTCCATGTTGCGAGGTTGTGCCTCACTACGTACCAAGTCAAATGGGAATGCTTCTGCGTCTGAAATCCGCATTGCGGGACTGGCGAAAGAACCGTTTCCCCCATCCGAAAGCGGCGGTGAACGCGCCCGCAGTCCAAACGCTTCGCGCGGTTCGGAGACGCCCGGCAGTCGCGAAGCGTCTGGACTGCGTGTGGCTTTAGCACCGCTTTCAGGGCGCGTGATAAGCCTGCACGCTGACGAATTCGCCAGCACTAACGCAAACAAGACCTCTATGACTGCATCACGTCCATTTTCAGCCGGCTCATCTCACCACACCTCACAAAGCGGCGGTGAACACGCCCGCACTCCAAACGCTTCGCGCGGTTCGGAGCCGCCCGGCATTCGCGAAGCGTCTGGACTGCGTGTGTCTTCAGCACCGCTTTTTGAACGTGCAGTAAATGAACAAAGTTGCAGTTCTCCTCCGTCACCAAGTCAAACCGGAATGCCCCGTCACCTGAATCCCCATTGCGGGACTGGCGAAAGGATTGTTTCCCCCGTCCGAAAGCGGCGGTGAACGCGCCGCAGTCCAGACGCTTCGCGCGGTTTGGAGCCGTCCGGCATTCGCGAAGCGTCTGGACTGCGCGTGGCTTTAGCACCGCTCTGGGAGAGGCATGAAAAACCACGACGGGCATTGGAGATCAGTATGTGCCACATGCAAACAGGAGTGCTTCTGCGTCTGAGTTCTCCATTGCGGGACTGGCGAAAGAATCGTTTCCCCCATTCAAAAGCGGCGGTGAACGCGCCGCACTCCAAACGCTTCGCGCGGTTCGGAGCCGTTCGGCATTCGCGAAGCGTTTGGACTGCGCGTGTCTTCAGCACCGCTTTTCCCTAAATCACCCGCACGTTTTCATCTTTTCCAAGTCACCGCTATCCGGCATTTTCCTGTCCATGAAGCCCGACCCGCAGCCTCCCAATCCTGAACCTGCTTCACCAACCACCTTCAGACTTCCACCTGTCCATCTAGTTGATCCGAAGTCGCAGTTGCCGCCCAAGGATTGGCCACATGCTCCAGTTCATCGGCTCGCTGAGAACGCCGTTTATTTCGTCACCGCCAGCACGCTGCACAAGAAATATTTGTTCGATACGCCTGCGAAGCGTGATCTGTTGGAACGAATGCTCCTTTCCTTTGCCAAGCGAGACGGCTGGCAGATCGAAGCGTGGGCCGTGTTTGCCAATCACTATCACATCGTCGCGCGCGGCCAGCATGATTCCCGGAATCTCGGTGAAGCGCTCCACGATCTGCACGGAGTTTCAGCGCGCGAGTTGAATAAGCTGGATGGCGTCACGGAGCGGCAAGTCTGGTTCAACTTCCGCGACACGAAGCTGACGATTCAACACAGCTACCTGGCGCGGCTGAACTATGTCCACCAAAACGCGGTGAAACACAAACTCGTGGGGGTGGCGAATCAGTATCCGTGGTGCTCGGCGGCGTGGTTTGAAAGAGAGGCTTCGCCCGCGCAGGTGAAGACCATATACGCCTGCAAGATTGATCGTGTGAACGTGGAGGATGATTTCTGACGTGCGGGAATAGCGGCGCTGAAGACGCACGCAGTCCAGACGCTTCGCGCGGTTCGGAACCGCCCGGCAGTCGCGAAGCGTCTGGACTGCGGTGACTTTAGCACCGCTCTTCGGGAGGCATGATAAATCGCGGCGGACATCATGCCTACGGTGTCCGCCACCCTGTCGGCTCCGGCTTGAAGCACGGTGATGAAACCATTGCAATTTGAACCGCACTCCCTACCCTTCGCCCATGCATTTTTTCCAAACCATCATGAAGAATTTGCAGCGGAATTCGGTGCGGGTCATTTCACCCGTCCTGGCGCTGGCAATGACTGCCGGAACAATGTCAGGGGCAGATGAACCAGAACCTACCCGTACGCTCCGCGAACTGAACAAGAGTTATTTTCCGTTCACACCCGTCAGCAATGCTGCCGAATGGAAAGCCCGTCGCGAGGAAATCAAGCGTCGCGTGCTTGTTGCGTCTGGTTTGTATCCCATGCCCGCAAAAACTCCGCTCAATGCGGTGATCCACAGCCGCATTGAGAAGGATGATTACACGGTTGACAAGGTGATGTTTGAATCGTTGCCGGGGCATTTTGTCACCGGCAATCTGTATCTGCCCAGGAACATCAAAGGGAAAATCCCCGCAATAGTTTCTCCTCACGGACACTGGCCCGATGGACGTTTCATGCATGAAAGCGATGCTGAAGTTAAGAAGCAGATCGAGTCGGGAGCTGAAAAGTTCCAGAACGCAGCACACTCACACATGCAGGCACGTTGCGTGCAACTCGCGCGGATGGGTTGTGCGGTATTTCTGTACGACATGCTCGGTTATGCTGACAGCGTGCAGTTCAAGGAGCATCGCCACGGTCCCGCTGCGAAGGGATTTGTGAGCACGGAAGCGGAATTGAATCTGGTGAGCTATTTCGGTCTGCAAACATGGAACAGCGAGCGGGTGGTTGATTTCATGTGCAGCCTGCCTTTCGTGGACAGGGCGCGCATCGGTTGCACCGGTGAAAGCGGCGGCGGCACGCAGACGATGATGATCACTGGAATTGATGACCGCATTGCGGCGGCTTTCCCCTGTGTGATGGTCAGCACCGCAATGCAGGGCGGCTGCACGTGTGAGAACGCGCATTATCTCCGGATCAACCAGGGCAACATTGACATCGCCGCCATCACCGCACCGCGCCCTCTCGGCATGACGGCCGCAGACGATTGGACAAAGGAACTGGAGGCCAAGGGTTTTCCCGACCTGAAAAATCTTTACTCGATGCTGGGGATTCCTGATCGCGTGGAGGCGCATTTCAACATCCAGTTTCCACACAACTACAACGGCGTTTCCCGTGCGCAGATGTACGCCTTCTTCAACCGTCACTTGAAACTCGGCCTTGCGAATACGGACGAGCGCGACTTTCAGCTTCTCTCCACGCCTGAACTCAGCGTTTGGAATGGCAGTCATCCGAAGCCGACGGGTGACAAAGTCGGTGAGACGCACGAGATCGCCGTCGTTGATTGGTTCAAACAACAAGCCTCCGGACAAATTGATCCACTGTTGCATCCCAAATCGAAGGCGGACCTTCGCAGGGCGCGTGAAGTTCTCGGCGGCGCGCTTGAAGTGATGATCGGGCGCACGTTGCCGAAATCCGGCGCGGCCAGTTTCAACCTGCGCACGCAGGAGGACAAAGATGGTTTTCTCATTCAACGTGGCAGCACGACCTGTAACGGCGACACCATCGAAACCACATTCCTTTATCCGAAGAAATGGAACCATGACGTTGTCCTCTGGCTTTCGCTCAAAGGTGAGGACTCCATTCTTAAGCCGGACGGCAATCCCGGCGAATCTGCCGCCCAAATGCTGAAGCGTGGCTACGCCATTGCGTGTCCGCGGCTTTACCTGCGCGGGGCGACTAGAAATCCAAACGTCTATGCCGCCGACAAGCGCAAATCCGGCGGCGCTTACGAAGGCTTTGCCGGTTATCACTATGGCTACAATCCAAGCATTTTCGCAGAACGCGTGCGCGATGCCCTCACACTGATTGCAGAAATCCGGGACGACAACAAACATTCCGCGCGACGCATACTTGTTGCCGGGGTTGAAGGAGCCGGCGTCATTGCCGCTACCGCCACAGCCATGTCGCCGGGCACTGTTCATCAACTTGGCTGCGATACTGGTGGCTTCCGCTTTGCACAGCTCGACAATGCCTGGGATGTCAACTTCCTGCCCGGCGCTGCGAAGTATGGTGACGTCCCAGCAATTCTCTCGTTATGCTCGCCGGTCAAGACGACATTGATAGGCGAAACGCGTGGTTCCGTCACCGGTGTGGCGTCGGCGTTTGCTGTCGCCAAGGTGCAAGTCGAGTTTGCAGGCGCTTCCAAGTCCAATCCAGTGAACGCGGTGGTGAACGCATTGACCGGCCATAAATAACGTTGCGCGCTTCCGAAGTCCTGCCCTCTTTGGGTGCCGGCGGTCGGGGTCGGTTCAACCGCTGCGTCATCGCGCATCTGCCACCCGCCCAAGCCGAATGGTCAGCGGCCACGCAATCAACCGGGCAGAATCTTTGTCACCCCACACGCGCTTCAAGTCCGATGCCAGGGGCTCCAGCGGATTGCGACCGTTGGCTTTGATGTAACGGTTCGTGGCGGACCAGGTGCTGAAGTAACCGAGCAATTGTTCCAGCGTCCAATGCGCCTCCATGCGAAAAGCCGGTGGCGTGATGTTGGCGAAGGGAAATGGAATCGTGCGATAGCCATCTTCGACCAGCTTGCGCTCCGGCGGCCAGTATGGGCCGACAGTTTCTGCGTAGAATTTGTAGGCGAGTTGATTGACTTCATCGCCCTCCACCGTGTTGATGCCGTACGCCCACACTGCAATGACGCCGTTCGGGATCAACACGCGTTTCACCTCGGCGTAGAAACGGTCGAAATCAAACCAGTGCAACGCCTGCGCCACGGTGATGAGCGCGATGGATTTGTCCGGCAAACCGCTTTGCTCGGCAGGTGCGACGCGATACTCGATCTTGGGATGCGGCGTTGCCGAGGCGATCTGTTCCCGGCTGGCATCCGTGGCGATGACCTTGTCGAAGTACGGGGCGAGATCAATCGTGGCTTGGCCGTTTCCGCAGGCGCAATCCCAGACGACGGAACTTTGCGGCGCGAGCGCGGCAAGGTAATCAAACAACGCCGCCGGATAATGCGGACGAAAATCCGCATAGCGATTTGCCACGCCGGAAAAGTGATCGTGAAATTGCTGGCTCATGACCATTCCGATTGAAGTTAACCGGAGCAGAAAAGGCAAACTGATTGCTGTCGCAAAACGGCTGCCGTTTGTCTTCAGCCTTTTAAGATTTTAATTCGCGTGTGCAACCACGCAGTCCAACCGAGGCACTTGCCTCTGTGCGGTGACACGCCATACTCATCTCACCATGCCGTCACCAAACGTCATCAACGTCGCCATCATCGGCTGCGGCGGCATCGCCTTGCAAAATCATCTGCCCGGTCTGGCCTTGTGCCCGGACGTGAAGGTCGTCGCACTCTGCGATGCGGACGCCGCCACCCTCGAACGTGCGCGTCAACAAACCGGGGTTACCATCACTTCCACGCGCCACGAGGACATTGTGAAGCGCGACGATGTCCACGCCATCATCATCGCTACGCCGAACTTCACACACGCACCCATCGCGCTGGATGCCATCGCGCACGGCAAACACGTTCTGTGTGAGAAGCCACTGGCGTTGAATTACGCGGACGCAAAAACAATGGCCGACGCCGCCGGCCGCGCCGGAGTGCGCCACATGACGGCGTTCACCTACCGGTTCGTCCCAGCGATGCGCTATCTGGCGCATCTGGTGAAGCGCGGCGATCTCGGTATGCCGTATCACTTCCGCTCGTGTCGCTTGCAAGACTGGGGCACGCGCAGCGTGGGCTGGCGGCAGGTCAAAAAACTCGCGGGCGCCGGTGAACTTGGCGACATGCTCAGTCACCGGATTGATTTCGCGCATCTCCTCGTCGGTCCGATGAAACGGCTCGTAGCGAACTTGAAACAATGGCATCCCATGCGCGGTGGTCAGCCGAACGATCTCGATGATTGGGTTGCCATCCTCGCCGACTTTCAAAACGGCGCCACGGGAGTTTTGGAAAGCAGCAAGCTCGCGAGTGGGCGCAACGAAAGCTGGCGCAGTCTTGATTACGTGGAGATCAACGGCAGCGAACGGTCGTTTGTCTTCATCACCGGCGAGTGGAACAAACTCCAGACCGGTGAAGTTGGCGGGCCGGGTTTGGAGACCATCGAGATACCGCGCGAGTTCTGGAAAACTCCCGGCTCGCCACGCGATCCTGCACAAGGCGATCCGTTGGTGACGTTCCGTTACGATCAGGCGTGGGAGTTTGTGGATGCGATTCGCAACCAGCGTCCATGCACCCCCAGCTTCCACGACGGCGCGCACACACTTGCGGTGATGGATGCGGCGGTGAAATCGGCGGAGACGCGGCAGTGGATTGAATTATGAACAAAACAGCAGTCGTTACTGGTGGCGGGAGCGGCGTGGGGCAGGCCATCGCTTTGAAACTGGCACAACAAGGCTGGCGCGTGGCCATCATCGGGCGGCGGGCAGAGACGCTTCAGGAAACCATCCGTCTCGCCGGAATTCATGCCGCGCAAATCACACATCACGTCTGCGATGTCGGCGATGCCTCCGCCGTCGCAACGACGGGCAAACTCATCCTTTCCGAATTCGGCGAAGTCGAACTGCTCGTGAATGCCGCTGGCACAAACGCGCCTCGGCGCTCGCTGGAAGTTTTATCGTTTGAAGATTACCACGCGATGATCGCCACGAATCTCCATGGCGCTTACTACTGCGTGCAGGCTTTTCTACCACGGATGCGCGCCCAAAAGAGCGGCACAATCATCAACATCATTTCCGACGCGGGCAAACAAGCGTCGCCGAAAGCCGGACCGGGTTATGTGATGAGCAAATTCGGTCTGGCCGGGCTGACGCAAAGCATGAACGCGGAGGAACGCGCCAATGGAATTCGTGCGTGCGCCATTTTCCCCGGCGACATTGACACGCCGTTGCTCAATAAGCGCCCGCAAGTTCCCGATGCCACTGTCCGCGCGAAGATGATGCGCGCTGAAGACGTGGCGGATTGCGCGTTGTTCTGCATCAATCTTCCGTCCCACGTCATCGTCGAAGAAATGCTCGTGCGCCCGAGATGAAATTTTCAGCCGCTACTTGAACGGCAAAAACTTCGCTAGCAGCAACGTCTCCAACAATCCCGCGAACGACATCGCGAATGCCACCACCGTCCAGGTGCATAAGGTTTCGCGTTCAGTGAAACCGCTCAATCGCCCGATGACCCAGAAGCCGCTGTCATTCATCCACGAGAGACCCAGCCCGCCGAAACCAATCGCGATAAATAAATACATCGGATGATATGGCAGTTCCACGCCTTGTGTGACGCC